>JAQVID010000255.1 GCA_028695865.1 Thermoguttaceae bacterium
GCTCTGTCCCGCGCCGTCTTTACTGCTGACGGTGAGCCAAAGACCGTTAACGCCTTCGTGCGCCATGCGATTGAGATATTCATCGGGATAGTAGTCAATATTATCGGTCAGTTCGTCGCGCATGGGGCCGGGATGATTGCCCGGTCGCTTGATCGGACTGAAGAAGCAGCGGGAAATACGACGCTTAATGAACGGCGTTCGCTTCATCGTTCCGAGTGTTAAAAAGGGGCCTTCGTTTCGCAGCATTTCGTCTTCAAGCGAAAAGATTCCGCGTCGAATTCCTTCAATATCGCCTGCGTGTATTTGACTCAAATTACGATCGGTTTCGATTCGAAACGCTTCTCCGATGAGTGTTTTGTCGTACACAAGTTCGATAAGATATCCCCGGTCTTTTATCGGCACATGACCGGCGTTAAAGAATTTTCGCAAATCGTCACAGGCTGTTTGCAATCGTTCTTTCGGATCGGGAAACGAAAGTTTAAGCGTAACACCTTGCGAAAGATCGGCCTGAGACGTTGCCGCAGGACGCTGCGTCCAGCCGTGGTCCGACCACAGAGGTTTCCGCATGTCTTCATAGAATTTCCAGGGCATATCAGGCGGCAAGGGAACTTGCCCGGGGTCCATACTGCCCGTTTCGGTAAAGCGAAGACGTCCTTCATCGGACGTGTTCTCCGTCTGCGCGGTACAAACACTGCTTGTCGCGAAAAGAAACAGACTCAAAATCAAAAACAGGCTCATTTCATCATCCTCATCCTGATATGTTTTGTTCTGGCGATACTCCAAATGTCGGTGATTCACTCGCTGTTTACGCGGGGCAGACCCTATAACGCGAAAAATTTATGTTAAACAGGTAAAACAACCTGGGGGCCATGCGAAAAACCTGTAAACTGAAGTTTCATTAAAAAACTCATTTTGAAAAACCGAATTAAACTGCAACTCGTACTTGATAATCGCGTGGCCTGTCACGTCAGTTCTGTTTGCCTTCGATGGCGGCAAGCAGAATACCACCTGCCAGAAACAGCATGGAAAAATCTTCGACGAAAGGCGGTTGGATCGTAACATTGAGCTTATAAACGAAGGGATTGAAATTCTGTTTGTAGTGAACCTTTTCCGTTCCCTGTATAGTCAAGCTGTAATCTTGCGGAAGAAGCGCCCCGGCAATAAAACGGCGAATCAGGGCGAAGGCAAGCGAGTCTTCGATCAACTCTCCGGAAACAGTACCAAATTGGAAGGTCCAGGTGTCGCGCGCCATCGACGACCAGCCTTTACGCGTCCACGTGCCGATAGCCTTTTGTGTTTTGGAATTGTAAACGTCATAAGTTCCGTTGAAGTCAATGATATTTCGTGCCTTGACCACAAAAAGCTCTTCCTGCATGTCTTCATTGGTATAAACCCGAATGTCTTCTTTGAGCTTGAACGCTTTCTGTTTGGAGAAGCCGATCAGATTGCCGGCGTTGTCATAAATGTGGAACTTGGCTCCAGCCAGAGTCATGATTTTGCGGCGAATCATATATTCGCCTTGTGTAAAGAGTTCGGACATGATTCATTTTTCCCTAAAAAACAGTTGTAAACGGGTAACTGGGTATTTTTTTACCAGACCATGTTGTATAGCATAACAAATTTGTTCCGCAATAGCAAGTCGCTGAAGGTATTCGGGAGGATAATTACAAAATTCTTTTGTCAAATCGAAATGGGAGGAACGCGTAATTTTTATAAAAACCCAACCCCGCAAACGGTTTCCGTATGGTAGGCACCCGGTTCGGCCGTCAGGCCGTACCCCTGTTACACGATCCCGCAAAAAACCAATTCCGTAATTCCGGTCTCGCATGACCGGAATTACGGAATGTGGGGACCCTTCGAACCGCACATTCCCTAATTGCGCTCGTTTCACTCGCTCCATATACGGGCTTGATGAATTTTCATCGCACCCTAAATTGAGTCACGCAAATTTGACTCAAGGCCGATTCCCCAAAAATCCCAACCGCCCAAGCGGACATTTTGGAGTGCGGCGGCTTGCCGCCGCTTTTGTGTGCGTTAAATAAGGATAACGCGGGAGCTTGCTCCCGGTTCGACCATTACGCTTTGAAAGAGCTCCCCGGTTTTTACAATCGAAAACTTGGCTTTTCACATTGCGCAATCGCGGCGAGCAACCCCGCAAGCGGTTTCCGTGTGGCCGGACGGCAGGGGGCTAACGCGTCACTCGTACCCCTGCAGCGCGATCCCGCCCAAAAAAATCATCTGGAAACAGTATAAAGACCATTCGACGCTTGACATGGCCCATTATTACATTTATACTTATTATGCCGTGGAAACGGGCGTGTGCCCGGGCGGGGTATTTTGACTTTTGCAGGAGGGAAAGCAATGAAACATTTGCTCGCAAGTTTGGTATTGGGTCTTTCGGCACTGCTGGCCTTTGGCACTGCCCAGATTGCCGTGGGAGCGGATAACGCTCCGGTAGGCGAAAACGCGTGGCTCGAAGTTGATCGGGATTTGTTCGAACAGAATCTTAAACTGGTTCTGGACATGGTAGACGGCAAGTGCGATGTTTGCGCCATTCTTAAAGGAGACGCATACGGGCACGGCTTGGTTAACCTGATGCCCAGTGTGAAAAAGCTTGGTATCAAGACCATTGGAATCGCCAGTAATGATGAAGCGCGTATTGTCCGCGAGTTTGGTTTTCAAGGCCGTTTGGCCCGGGTACGAACCGGAACGTGCGATGAAATTCAGGCAGGTCTTCCTTATGATATGGAAGAGCTTTTGGGAAATCTTGAGCAGGCATCGCAGGTAGATCAGATTGGCGCGAAAGCCGGACGCAAGATCAAGTTTCATTTGGCGTTCAATTCCGGCGGCATGAATCGTAATGGTATCGACATGACAACCGAGCAGGGCCGAAAAGATGCTCTGGCCATTGCGAAGCTTCCTCATTTGCAACTGGTTGGTATCATGACACACTACGCGTTTCATGGTAAAGCGGAGATCAAACGCCGGTTAGCCGCGTTCAATTCGGAAGTCGATTGGCTGGTTAAAAACGCTCATCTGAATCGAAGCAAGTTGACGCTTCACACGGCGGCATCGTATGCGGCTTTGTTCGTACCGGAATCGCGACTGGACATGATTCGTCCGGGTGGCATTCTTTATGGAGATATGCCCGAAGACCCGGACACGCCGTTCCAGTCGATTGTAACCTTCAAAACCAAGGTAGCCAGCGTCAATTCCTATCCGAAAGGGACGCCGGTCGGTTACGATCATACTTACGTTGTGAGTCGCGATTCGCGTCTGGCCAATTTGCCAATCGGATACTCAGACGGATACCGCCGCGAGTTCAGCAATAAAGGTTATGTACTCATTCGCGGACACCGTGTCGCGGTCGTCGGTAACGTTTGTATGAATACGACCATGGTCGACGTCACCGATTTCCCGGACATTAAGGCCAATGACGAAGTTGTACTCTGCGGAAAACAGGGTAAGGACGAAATTACCCGCGAAGAGATTATCGAAATCAACAACGCAACGTTTCACGACATGTGTACACTTTGGGGAAATTCCAATCCGAAAGTACTCGTCTCAAAAGGCAAGAAAATCGTGCCGCAAAACGCCGGCATGAAACCTGCCGAAAAATCGGCAAAATAATTGATCGTCACGCAAGCCGCCCGGTCGGAAGCAATGAAGTCCGGTCGGAAACAATGAAGTCCGGTTTGAAACGCGGTCCCATTTGGGGCCGCTACAGGATGGAAAGGCGACAAGGGCAACTGTGGTTCCTCTTTCTTTCGCACCGTTTCTTTCATACCGGAGACGTTTCACTATACCGGAGACGTTTCCGCCCAGGGGCAAGCCCCCTTCAAAGGGTGGCGTCATACTCTTGTGGCAAGTGTATTCCAGAGTGGAAGCGGCGGCCAGACTTGGCGTTTTCATCTTGACCGCACCACCGTTCACACGCTTATCGAATCTCGAACGAGCGGACCGTTTTGGTTGTTTTGCCGTTGAGCGTCGCGATGATTTCGAGCTTGTGCGATGTTTTGGTCCAGTCGGTATAACGGAAGAGACCTTCACTGTTCACGCCGATGTTTTTACCGTTAATGGTAATCAGTGCTCCCGGGGTGGTCATGCCATAGACTTCGGCCAGAACCGGTCCTGTGTACATAACGCCGTTGTCTTCAGGAAACGTCTGAACGAAGAGTCGCGGTCCGTTTTCGAAGGACTGAATTTCGCGAGCCAGTTCGTCGCGCACGGCGGCATACTTTTTGGGGTCAAGTTCGGTATCGCTCAGAGACCGGATGATTTTGCGTCCCAACTCCATACTGCGACGATTGGCATCGAGCCACCAGAGATCGGCTTTTGATTCTTTTTTAACCTTGGCGGTCATTTGCTCAAGCAGAACGAGATATTCGTAATCTTCGAGACTTTCGCGTTCGATTTCCCAGCGAATCGAATCAAGCGGTCCGGGATAAATCGTATGCGAATCGCCGGGGCCGTAGTTGACATAAGGGGTTCCGAATGGATCGGACGGCCAGAAGTTGAGTCCCCAATGGAGGTATCCGCAAAGCTTTTCAGTGTAATTGATCCAGTGCAGAGCGCGAACCCGTGTACCGGGCAAATCCATGAACCGGTTCGGATAATGATTGCCTGTCGGATGACAGCAGATGTAATACCACATTTCGCCCTGATTGCGTCGATCTTCGAAAGCGCCTCGCCATCGGTCGAAATGGGTGAGTTTGGGAACCCAAACTTCGAGTTCATCGGTGAAGTTGACCGATTCAATGGCGTCAATACGTTTGATTTTTGGGGCATATTCGTGCAAGCGGTGCGATGCTTCCCGCCAAGAGGTCATGTCGAACATGTGGGGCTCATCGGCAACGTGCATCATGGCACGGTCAATTCGTTTGGTTTCGATGAGCCATTGTTCCAGCGCGGCCAGAACCGGTTTTTGCCATTCATCGATACCGACCGACATAACCTTGTTTGCTTTTTCGTCAAAGACCGCGGCGCTTTGATAATTGATTTTTCCATCCTTTAAACCGCCGCAATGGGTAAATTCGATACGTTCGCCCACCTGGTATTTCTCGGCCAGTTTGAGATAACGATCCAAATTGGAGAAATCAACTTTCCAGGTTCCATCCGCTTTACGAACAGCTTTGACGAAATGATTGTCGGGAATCCAACGCGTGTAGATTACGTTCTGACGATGTTCGCCCATGTTCTTGAAATACTTTTCGAGTACCGTCCAGAAAGCTTCCGACCAAATCGGCGTCTTGTGATACTTCGCAATATAAGAAGGAGAATACCAGTTGGTTACCCACAAATGACGTTCCGAGGGAAGTGTAAAGGTAAAGACGTTCATTTCGAGCGGAACCTTGGCGGAAACAGCTCCGGCGGTCAGCGAAATGGTCGCGGTATATCGGCCCGGCTTGCTCCCGGCAGGTACGAATACGGTAAGCCAAATACCTTTCGCCTGTCCTTTTTGAAGATTAATCGTTTGGTCTTCCATGAGTACATCGGGAATATCGCAAGGAGCTTTGCGAACGATGACCTTATTGGCATCGGCTGTGTTTGTCGCGATTGGAACCAAGCGAATCGGTCGAAGGCGAATTTGGTCCGCCGCAATCGTTGCTTTCCCGTCTTCATGGACAAGAGGTGTAACAGACAAGGCCACGTTGGCAATATCCGTTGTGGAGCAAACG
>JAQVID010000256.1 GCA_028695865.1 Thermoguttaceae bacterium
AAGTGTAAAGGCAAACTCGTCATTCAGTTCGGATCGCAAGACGAATTCGACCGCGTTTACCGACTCATTTGCCCGGGCAACCGTCGCGGTGAATAGCGGGGTCCATTTGCCTTCGTCCTTATCGATTTTTCCCGCGGCGCTTTACGATTGCGTTTTACGATTGCGTTTTGCGTTTTACGTGTTGCGTTTTGCGTTTTGCAAGGGCAGAGGCGCCGCGTTATTTGGTTTTTGAGCGATACAGATTGGGCTTAACGCTTTCTTTCATGGTTCGGGGCAATTGGAAGACATCGCCTTTTGAGTTGGAGAAATAAAGCGTTGCTTCCGATTTTTCGCGTCCGTTTCCGTCGGCCCAAAAAGCGTAGAAATCGGGATGAGCGTTGATCGGGCGTCGCGGATAGCAATGATTACGCGGACTGTTTTGCGTCATTTGACGTTTTTTCGTCCAGGTTGCACCTTCGTCTTTCGACTGCCACAGAGCCATTTCGCCCCCGGTATTGTATTTTTGCGGACCATCGTCCAAAGCGCCAATGACGGTCCAGGTACCGTCTTTTTCAACATAGATGGAACCGAAATCGTAATTGTTATCGACATGACACATGGGGCGAATATCCCATTGCTTGCCGTTCCAGTGCGCGGTGTAAACAATTCGCGGATCGTTTTCCGGACCGGACTCAAAACCTTTGCTCGTAATGTAAAAAATAATCGGCCAGCCGCGTTGATCGTATACCATGTCCATAATGTAAACGTTAAGTCGCAAAGCCTCATAATCATAAACCAAAGCCGGACTGGCGACATCCTTCATTGGAATTTCAATTCGGCGACCATCGATCGTTTGCCAGGTTTTGCCCATATCAAGCGTTTCGATGTAATATAAATTGGTTCGCCAATTGAGCCCGAGCCGTCCTTCCTTTTTGTCCCAGGGATGATAATTGAACGACGTCCCCAATTTTTTATCTTGCCAAATCGCGGCATTTTGATAATGCCCATTGACGATAGCGGCCAGCGGTTTCCACGCGGACCAATGCACACCGTCTTTACTTGTCATAAAGCAAACAATGCGGGCGGCTATTGATTCAGGATCGTTCAGCAGGCTTTTATCATACGTTGTGAAAAACGCGGCCATTCCTTTGCCGGGCACATTGAACATTTGCACATACGAAAAATTCGTCATGGGAACTTCTTTGTCCCCTACCCTTTTGACCGGTTCCACCAGTTCGAACTGAGTACAATCGTAAGGGCGAACACTGCGATGAATATACGAGGGGCGACTCGTTCCGTGCGAGGTCGAGAAAATCCAAATATGGCCGTTATCGTCCACGGTCATGACCGGATTATCGTGCGCGTCGCTTGTTCTTTTGTTGATGATGATCGTCGGTACCGAGACCTTGCCTGTAGCATGATCGAAACAGGCGACTTCATGCCAAAGAGTATTCTCTTTACCGGCGTTGGTCCCACCGTAACAGAAAAATGTTTTGTTCACTTTTGGACAATAGACGGAGAACGGATAATGATTTGCCGGATAGGTTCCCAGCCCGCCGCTGTATTTGTAGACGTACTCGTTATCGATCTCCTGGTTGTAATACCAAATGCTTCGAAAACCATCGTCTTTTGTATTGAGAAGCTCATTGAAATAGAGCGTGGAAACTTTCCATGCCTTGCCGTCTGACACCGCGTTTTTCGGCGCGCTCTTTGCGTTCCAGCATGCCGCCAATTCGTGCCTGGCATCCGTTGGTGATCCTTTGAAAACTTGCATAACTTCATCGTCGGAAAGAACCCGTTTCCAAATCGCCATGTCGTCCATGGCTCCGCGCAATACCCGGTCCATATTGCAAGAGCAACAGCCCATTTCGACCGGCGTACCAAGTGTATTCAAGCGAGAATGAAATTTCTTTTGGCTCACCAGTTTGCCATTCATATAGATACGGAGAAATTGACCGTCACATGTTCCGCAGTAATGGGACCAAGTGTCTGGCGCCGGGGCCGGAGCAAGAACGTAATCGTAAGCGTCCTTTTCGTTACGCCCCACAAGAAATCGCACTTGATCCCGATACAAATACAACGAAAAACCGCTGTTCACGCGATTCGTCGAAAGAAAAATTTGAGAACGTCTGGTCTGATCGAGTCGTACCCAGGCGGCGACAGAAAACGAATTCGGATCAAGCTTCAAGTCGGAAATATCGGCCTGAATTATCTCTTTACCGCGAAAAGGAATGCCGTTGCCTTCGTGTCCCATACACGGCGAAAGTACGGACAACAAAAGCAATACAGACAATGAGAACATTCGACCCGGTTTCATTTTTATCTCCTGTTTAACGATTCGTTCGTTTCTGTTTTGGTGTTCTGTTTTGGTTCACGATCAAAGTTCAGCGAATTCCGCGCTTAGGTCTTATTCCTCTTCCAAATGGATCAGAACAGAAAGCCCACAAATATCAAAGGCCGCGCGCACATTGGGCATCAGGTTCGTCACAAGCATTTTTCCATGACGAAGATTCATCGTTTTTTGCAATTCAAGAACAATGCGCAGTCCCGCACTGGAGATATAACTCAAATCGACGAAATCAAGAATAACCTCATTGATATTGGCGTCAAGCATTTCGAAGACTTCTTCCCTGGCTTTCAACGAATTGGAAGAGTTCAACTGACCGCAAAAGGCCAAAACCAAAAGTTGATCGTTCTTCGTTTTTTCTATCTGTAGATCGTTTGTCATCAGTAATCCTTATGTTTGTCGGCGGTATTTGTAATCCGTTCCCGTGTATAATATTTGTGATCGGCCTCTCGTTTTTTTACGTCGGGACTTTATTTTCCCTGATTGGCTTTCGTTTTGCGGAAACAGGCAGCCATCGACTCATTCCAAATATTTTCCCAACATCGTCGCATGGCCCAGAGCCGTTGCATTCGGGCATTCGGCTCGTCCTTGATTTCAAGCAAACAGGTCCAGGCCTTGCCGCTATTCATGAGGAACTCGGTCTGCGTCTCATAATATCGCGAATCAACGAATTTCTTCTCGTCCAATTCATGAATATGATGCCGGTCAGCCAAATAATCAGCGACCAGGTCAAGGTTCGCCTTTTGCCCTTCCCCTTCTGTGTCTCGCCAGTCGCTGTTGAGCATGACGCGTAAACGCTTGTGATTTACCCCTTGGGCAATCTGACGCATGAACGGAAGACGCCCCACCGGACCATGCGCTTCCAGACAAAGTGTTTGACCCAGATCGTCCGCCGTTTGCGTCAGACGGCGAAGCGCCGTAATAATCTGCTCAATGGTTTTCTCTTGCGGCACCTCCTTATGAAAACTGTTCGGGAATACTCGAAGGCCCGTCCCGCCAAGATCGGCACACATCTGAAGATATTGCTTCGCCTTTTCGACCGCCTGATCCACTTGCGCCGAATCAAGGTGATCAAACCGCTCACTGCACGCCAGGCCCAAAAGTTGCACCGGCGAATCGGCAACCCGCTTGCGAACAGCCTGTCGCTCTGCTTTGTTGAGCGTCAACTCAACGCCGTGCGCATACTTCATATCCGTCCGAAGTTCCAAATAAAATATTTTTGCCTTGGGAAGATTCGTAACAAGTTCTTCAAGCGACCATTTACCGCCAATCATGTAGGTCGTCAGACCCAAATTCAATTTTTGGTCCTTGCTCAGACTGGCAAACGCAGGTACCGCCGAACCGGCTGTCATCGCCGCAGCCGCGGCCACGGCCAAAAAATCACGTCGTTTCATCTCTTTCTCCTTTATATTATATATTGTCCTGTATGTTATACATTGTCCTGGTTGAAAAATCATTCCCCAACCCGATTCGAGGCTGCGAAAAGATTTGCTGTTACTTTCTGCACGTATTCCAAAGGAAGATGCTCCGCCCTGGCGATTCGGGCCAACTCTTCATATTCCGGTTTGAATTTGACGGTTCCATCGTCCAAAACGGCGCTTTTGCCCGCGACGGGTCCCCAGGGTGTCGCGACAGATTCCACGCGTCGGGGAAGCTGTGTTCGACCAATGGGGTAATGACGCACGCCCCATGTCGTTGAATCGTGAAAAAAGACGTTCTTCACGGCGTCTACCTGTGATTTTTCGACCAAAACAGTAACCAAAACACCTGGCCGCTGCTTTTTCATTTGAATCGGCGTGGTAAAAATATCACGTGGGGCAGCTTCCCAGAGCTTTTGAATCAAGTACGCGAGAGATTCGCCCGACATATCGTCCAAATTCGTCTCGACCATCCACAGTTGCTCATCTGAATCGCAGTTTTTATCTTCCCTTTCGGCTGTTCCAACGAAAATTCGAAAAACGTTTGCATGTGATTCCATTTCGCGTGTTCCTGCCCCAATTCCCATTCGATCAAGAATCATGTCCGGGCAGGGCCCAAAAGCTTGCGACAAGACCACAACAGCGGCCGCGCCGGTCGGAGTGGTCAATTCAAAAGGAGCGTCGCCTCCGCGAATGGGTACGCCGCGCAAAAGCTCCGCCGTGGCGGGGGCCGGGACGGAACAGCTTCCATGGGCAATTTCGATAGTCCCGGTTCCGGTCGTCACGGGGGAACAAACGATTGAATCAGGATTGATATAATCGATTCCCGTTGCAATACAGATTATATCGGCAATAGAATCAGCCGCGCCGACTTCGTGGAAATGAACCTCTTCAGGCGGTTTGCCATGGACCTTTCCTTCGGCCTGGGCAAGACGACTGAATATATCAGAGGCGATTTTCCGGGCCCGGGGGGACATTTGGGCTTGATCAATAATCGCGAGAATATCGGCCAAATGGCGGTGCGCATGCTCATGAGGGAGCAAGACGTCGATTTTTGTTGCGCGTATTCCATGGCGAACGACTTCTTTTTGCGTCAGTTCCAGATGGTGAATACCTAACGAGCGAATCGTTGAATCCAGCAGATCGAACGGCACGCCGGCATCGACGAGCGCACCTAAAAACATATCGCCACTGACCCCAAAGCGACAGTCAAAGTAAATTATTTTTTCATTTTTTGGCATGAAAGCTACTCTTTCGCAAAGCAAAATCTTCTTGGCTTGACAATACGAATAAACTAAGATATAATTTTATGACAAACGTGGAAAACTTTCAATCCCGGGGAAGCCGTTCTCCGGAAAATCAGTGATAAAATATTTGAAAAAACGAACATGACAAAAGACAAGAACGAACAAAAACCTTCCAAGGCTCGACGCGAATCGCTTTCTCTTAATCTGGACTCGGGGGAACTTGACCTTGATTCAACCGCGGGATCGGTGCAAGATGAAGTTAAAAAACCAAAACGAGGGCGGCCGCGAAAGGTTAAAACGGACGCTGAAGGCGAAAAGCCAACCAAAAAAGCTTCACGCAAGTCCGCCGTGAAATCCGACGATTGCCCATTGAGCCTGTTTGGGAAGAATGACAAAGCGGGTGAAACGCTTGATTTCATGATTGGTTCCCTGCCGGAAGAAAAACCTTCCCGTGGCCGCAGAAAGAAAGTTGCGCCAAAAACCAAATCCACAGCAGCCCAGCCGGAGCAAACGAAAACAGTGCTTGATCCGGTGAGCAGTATTGTTTCCCAATTGGACCGAAGAGTTTCCGGGGAAACGGAAAAACCGAAATCGGCTTCCGCTCCGGCAGTTGAAGTTCCCGATTTGAACGCCCCCGATTTTTCGCTTGACGACTTCTTCGCTTCCGATGAACAACTTGA
>JAQVID010000257.1 GCA_028695865.1 Thermoguttaceae bacterium
ATCCCCCTTTGCCCTGGAAGTCAAAAGCCGCAAGGTCAAGTACGCCATGTTGCCTGAAGACAAGATTCGATCCGAAGCAACTTTCTGGCGTGCCAAATTCAAGTCGAATGAAAAGTATCTCAAGCTGGTTGATGCCTGGGAACAGCATTCGCTCCAGATGGTTCGGGACAAAGTCGATTCGTTACCGTTTGACTCAACACTTATCGCGTTCGGCAACCGCGTTTTTGCGACGACTCCCTTTGAAACCTTTTCACACGCCAATCGGGAAATCGGCAGACACACCATGGTTGCGGTTTACGTCGTCGGCTATTCCAACGGATACGGTGACTACTGGCCGGCAACAATGGTCATGGATCAGGAAGGCTATGAAGGCGGATCATCATCGATTCTTTCCGGGCAGTTTTCTTTTGCCAAAGGGTCTCTGGAATCGTTTGCGGCAGAAACAGCAATTGACGCTCAAAAGCTGGTCGAGTCAAGACGGGCAAAGTTGCCGGCTGCGGCGAAATAATCGTATGACAGTATGATACAGCGATTCTTCAGATTTCGGTGATTGGCTCCCCGCTTATCTTCGGAAAACGGGGGGGTTCTGACCGCACTGCAGAAAATCAAATAAAGCCGGTTGACAAACCTTCAGGACGAGTGTACCGGCTCGCCCTTTTTCGATCAATAGACCTTATCGCCCACTTGCGGCGGTTTTTTGAATATCTTGATTCCGCGAAGCGTGGAATAAACGTCCGACATGGTTTGAACACGGTCCTTGCGTTTTTTGGCAAGCATGCGAGAAAGAAGTTCACTGAACTCGGGCGTGACATTTTTGTTTCTGGCCGTGATCGACGGAACCGCGCCGCTGATATGCTTCTGAAGCAATTCGTTCATCGTGCCGCCCGTATAAAGCAACCGGTTCGAAAGCATCTCGAAAAAGGAACACCCCAAGCTGTAAATATCGGCGCGACCGTCGAGTGGCTCACCGCGTATCTGTTCCGGAGACATATAACTTGCCGTACCCTGTGTTTTATTCTTGAGGTGCAGAAGTTTGGCAATGAAATTCCCTTTGATCTTTCGGGCCAAAGCGAAATCAATCAACTTAACCCCCTTCTCGGGCGAACACAAGAAGTTATCGGGCTTCACATCACAATGGACCCAACCCGCCTCGTGAAAATAAACCAGAGCTTCGGCCATTTGGGGAATAAAATCGTTGAGCCATACACAGTAGTTTTCGTATCCTTTAAGCATGAGCTGTTTCATATTGGGAGCGGCAAACCATTCCATGGCAATAAACGGAGCCCGGCCATGTTTGCCAAAGCTGTAAAACTTAATAATGCGCGGATGGTCCAGGTCTTTTCCAACGCTGTACTCCCACTTAAAGAAGCGGACCTGTTCGGAGTCTTTCACGGCACTCTGAAAAAGAGCTTTTACGGCGACAGGGCGGCGGTTGTGATCGTCATACGCCTGCCAGGTCTGACTCGTCTGACCGGTATAGACAATATTCAGAATCCGATAACCGCCAATGTATAGAATGGGAGTACCACTCACGGAATACCTCGTTGCGCTTTCTGTAAGGACTAAAACATCTCCAGGGAACTCTTGAAAAGAGAAATCCCTATACACAGTATAATATCTTTTCGGCATAATTCAATTTACAGGGACGAAATTTTGGTAAATAAAGACAAATTTTCCCTGGATTACACAAACCGCGTACCCTTCCCCCCTTCCATTTGGGACACGACAAGTCCCAAAATTTATTTTTGATTATTTTTTGGAAATCTTTGGAACTTTTCCACTGTTTACCGTACCCAATGGATGGAAAAACGCGCACAAACGGTCTTTTTTACTGATTTGTTATAAGTCTTTAATACAAAGGAAGAAGCGTTATACAACTGGAGAAATCGATAAAAAACTATTTTTTCCTGTCATTTTTTGATTTTAGACCTTCAAAACACTTGTCTTTGGCGAAAAAAAGACTATAACAAGGATATGGAACAAGAAAAAGAGCAAAAAATGCTTCCTGCCCGCCCCGCGAACAATGGTAAAACGTTCCCAAGACAGGCAAAGTTGTTTTTTTGTTCGATATTTATTGAGCATTTGTCAGTTTGCTGCGGAACATTTTGTTTGTTCAACGTGTTTCAATAGCGACGGGCGTTTTTCATAAAGACTTGCCGTTTATCGTGACAAATGAATGGATGTGTCCGAACACGGGCACACGTACTGGACCTTTAAATTATGAATTAGGAGAAAAACATGGCTCGAGGTGGAAAAAGAAAAGGAGCTGGACGGCCGAAAGGCACAGGAAAATTCGGCGAACCGACAAAAGCGATTCGTCTCCCGATTTCGATGATTGATCGGATCATGACCTTTATTGAGCAGAAAGGTCTCTGTTTCCCGATGTATGCCGACCAAGTTCAAGCAGGCTTTCCTTCCCCCGCTGACGACACTCCGGCTGAAAAACTCGATTTGGGAAGCTATTTGGTTCAAAACCCCGCATCGACTTTCTTTGTTAAAGTTACGGGCGAATCGATGATCGGCGCCGGAATTTTCCCTGACGATTTGCTTATCGTCGACAGAAGTATTACCGCTTCCAATGGTGATGTGGTTGTTGCTGCCGTTGATGGTGAATTCACGGTTAAACGTCTCTTCATCTCACAGAGAAAAATTGAACTTCGCCCCGAAAACAAAAAATTCACTCCGCTCACCTTCAAGGATGAAAGCGAACTGAATATCTGGGGAGTCGTCAAAAACGTGATCCATCGCGTATGATCTTTTTGTGATTCACTAAAGATTTCCAGGGCCTTCACACTTGTGTCAAGGTCCTTTTTTCGTTTGGCTTTTATTTTATATTTTTTTCTTGTCGTGTTTTCACGCAAGGCTCCGGAATGCCCGCGATTGTTTTTGACTGTGGTCCTGGTCGCACTGATAACCGTTTAAGAAATTCCTTATATTTCCCCGCCTAAGACAAGAGATGTTCTTGTATGACTTTTGCCCAACAAAAACAATCGACAAACGCCTTGCTTTCCAGAATCTGTCGAGCAAAAGAGCAACTCCCCACGCCCCATTTTCTCGACCTGTTTCAGCATGAACTTGCCCGGGCTCTGGCACTCTGCTTGAATATGGACGAAGCTCATGTTAGCCGGGCTCTCACCCTGCATCCCAAACAAATCGCCGATTACGATGCGACTTCTCCCTGTTTTTCTCTCAAAAACGATCTGGTCAACTGGATCAATCTGATGACCTCGCAAGACAATGACCATTGGGGAGAGTTGTACCAGAAAATGTATTCCAAAAAAACGCGGCAACTTCAAGGCGAATTTTACACTCCCCTCTGGCTGACGCGTCACCTGTGGGACCGGGCACGTTTCCACTGCGAACAAGATACTCCCTTGATTCCGCTGCGAATCGTCGATCCGGCTTGCGGCAGTGGTTCCTTCCTTTTGGCCTGTGCTGACTCCATGTTTGCCGCCGGTTTCCCCGCCGAAACGGTCATGGATTCGCTGTTCGGATTCGATATCAATCCGCTCAGTGTTCTTATATGCCGTGCCAATATACTCCTGGCGTGCATGCGTCGTCTTTCTGTACAGAAACGAAATCAATGGGGTGAAAGCTGGACCAGACTTGAGTCCGGGTACTCTCCGATCGGCGTCTATCTTTACGATTCCATTCAAGGAGTTCCTCTTTCAGAAGATTTCATATTACCACCCAGGGAGTATTTCAATCAACGTTTTGACGTTGTTGTCGGTAATCCTCCCTGGATCAATTGGGACAAACTTTCTGACGTGTATCGTCAAGAGACGTACCCACTTTGGATTCAATACGGACTCTTTTCGCTTTCAGGTCAGGAAGCCCGACTGGGCGGGGCAAAAAAAGAACTTGCCTCACTCATGCTCTATCGAGTCGCCGACCGTTTCCTTGAGAATAAAGGCATTTTGGCCATGGTGCTTCCCTGGTCTCTTTTTCAGACCCAAAAATCAGGGGAAGGATTCCGCAGTATGCGACTTGGCCCTCGCGGCGATCATCTTGGAATACTCGAAATAGACGATTTCACGAATTGCCCGCCGTTTCCCGGAATTATGAGTCGCTGCGGGACTCTCGTGCTTCGAAAAGGAGTGCCAACCGTGTGGCCTGTTCCTTGCCGCAAATGGAGCATACTGGCAGACGGACAGCGATCATTTTCGCAAGAATCGGTCAGCCCGCTTCAACCGGATCGCCCTGTTTCGCCGTGGATTGTCTCCGGTCACAATGATCTGCCCATCGCGTCCACAACGCAATATCAGCCGCAACTGGGCTGTAATTCCGCCGGGGCAAACAACATTTTCTGGTTCGAGATGGTCGCGCCGGGAAAAAAGTTGTGCCGCGTTCGCAATCTGACCTCGTGCGGCAAAACCGAAGTTGAACAATGCGAAATTGAGCTTGAGACAGCACTTCTTTTTCCGCTTTTGCGTTGGAAAAACATTGATACGTTCAAGGCATGTCCTTCCGGATTTGTACTGATTACGCAAGACGCTTCAACCAGACGAGGTATTCCGGAAAGCGTGATGAAGGAACACTATCCGCGTACCTTTGATTATTTGTGTCGCTTCGAGTCGATACTCCGAAAACGGGCATGTACTCGCAAATTGCAAAAAGGAACGCCGTTTTGGTCCATGTACAACGTCAATGAAAAAACGTTCGCTCCCTTCAAAGTCGTTTGGCGACGCATGGACAACCGGCTTCGCGCCGCCGCCACAGGCCCGGACAAACAGACAGGAAGGCCGATTGTTCCGCAGGAAACCTGCTGCCTCATCGCGGTCGATTCCATGCAAGAGGCCGATTATCTTGCCGCCGTTCTGAATTCCGACGCGGTGCAAAACCGGGTTAAATCGCTGTGCGTCGCTCAAACCCGCGGGTTCGGATCACCTGGTATCTTCGCTCATTTAGGCGTCGAAAAATTCGACCCTCTCTGTCAGGAACATATTGCGTTTGCGCAGCAGGGCAAGCGCGCTCGTGGTCTGATCGATTGAAGACCACAAACACATTTGCGGCTCTTGTCACGAAGCAGACGCTGTCGCCTGCTTTTCCTTCTTCTTCAAATAAAATTCGCGAATGGCATCCCACGCTTCTTGCGGTGTTTCGACGAATGTGAAAAGTTCAAGGTCTTGAGGAGAAATCATTCCGGTTTCTACAAGGTATTCGAAATTGATACAGGTTCGCCAGAACTTTTCGCCAAACATAATAATCGGTAATGCTTGCATGCGCCGGGTCTGACGCAGGGTAAGCCCTTCGAAAAGTTCGTCAAATGTACCGAAACCTCCGGGAAAAACGACCAATGCCCGGGCTTTCATCATAAAATGAAGCTTCCTGATCGCGAAGTAATGATATTGAAAACAAAGGTCGGGCGTGATGAACGGATTGGGCCTCTGCTCGAACGGCAGGGCAATATTGAGACCAATCGAAATTCCGCCCGCGTCGGAGGCACCGCGGTTAGCCGCTTCCATGATGCCCAGACCTCCTCCGGTACAAATTACATAATCAAGATATTTAACACGGTCAGAATGGTCGGCCATGTCGTATATTTGATTGTGTTCGGATACAATTATTTAATAACAGCAACTCCACCATCAAGCTTTGCCAACCTCTCCTGAAGCTTCTCCTTGTCATATTCCGACGAAGTCTTCTCAATTTGTGTTTTAAT
>JAQVID010000258.1 GCA_028695865.1 Thermoguttaceae bacterium
GCAAGCGTGCGACGCGGACAAAGGAGAACGTGAAGTCCCCAATCCGGATTCGGCCCTTGTTTGGAAATATCGTGGTACCGACCCTGCAACCGAAGAATTCGCAAAGGAATTTCATCGCACGCTTGGTACTCCGGCGGTGGCGGGCGGTCTTGTTTTCGTCGGCGATTTCTCGGGCCTGATACACTGTCTTGACCTGAAGAGCGGCCGGGCTCTTTGGGTTCATGACGCCATGTCGTCCATTTGGTCTTCCCCGGTCGTGATAGGCAACATGGTCTATTTGGGAACGTCCGAAGGAGACCTGCTTTTGTTTGAGGCTTCGGCGAAATTTAAACTTGTTCGGACAATAAAAATGGGAGCACCGATTCATGCTCCCGTTGTTTTCGATGGTCAAACGCTTTATATTCCGACCAATCGATATTTGTTTGCTGTGGAATAACCGATCAGAACAGATAGGTCAGACTGACGCGTCCGGTATGGGATCGCGATTTATCGGAAGCGATGAAATCATAGTTTCCGGAGATACCCAAGTTGCGAGTGCAATCGAAATATCCCAAAGCCCCGATTCCCAAGTCTACGAAACTCGAACCAAGGTCAACGCCCTGGACGGTCATCCAGGAAGCGGCGTTATTGACATCGACGAATCGTGCCCGGGCTTGAGGAGCCGTATCGCCACTGAGTTGAAGACCATACAGAGCCCGACCGGTGAACTGGAGAAATTCGCCATTGAGTTCGCTCTCGGCACCGACTCGAACGAACGACCGGTTCCAACTGGCATCGTCGTAAACCAGTGCGGCGGCTCCCGCAGACTCGGTGGCTCCGTCCTGCCAGACCTGCTGCATATCAAACTGAATGAGCGGACGCAGGATGGAGTTGCAACTGATCATGCACTCATGGGACAGTTGGGCGCAGAACGAGAAGCTTCTGCCGTCGTAATCGGAGCGAAAATATTCGCTGTAGTGCGGAATATTGACAGACCGCTTGCTGATGTACTGCTGAACGCCGAGTCCGGCATAGAGTTTGAGTTCGGTTCCGCTTTGGAATTTTCGTCCACCGTAAAGTCCAAGTTGGAAGGAAGTGGTTTCAATGCGGTGTCCCCCGGAGTGCAGGAACGGTTGGGAATATCCAAACATGGCCCCGGCGACCACATCTTGCGAGTTCACGATATCGTATCCGAACGCGCCGCCCGTTTGCGAAATGCCGTATTCAGGGCTGTTTCCGTCTTCAGTTCCCGTAAAGGATGTATGATAGAACGAAGCCCAGACGCTGTGAGGAGCCGTCTGCGACGAAGCTCCAAAGATGCTTCCGAGGAAACCGCAATTAGGGCCACACTCGTCGGTCGCGCAGTCGTTGCAAGGCATTTGGCCGCGGAAATACGACGAATTATATTCGTAAGCCGGGACCGCACGATTGCGATGACTTGAAAAGACCATTTGATCAAACGGATGAGTCCAGGACGTATCCATGGCAAGCATGAGACCGTTGGCGTGCTGCGGAGCGGCCAATTGGGTCAGAGCCTGTCGGACATCGTTAACATTGGTGTAATTGATCATGATCGTATCGAGCAAAAGCGAGTTGAGTGTGTCGCCGACTTGACCCGCTGCGCGAGCGGAATCCAGGTATTGAGCAACTTCCTTCTGGTTTGGAGTCAGTGCATAGGACGAAAAGCCTTTTACGTCAAGTTTGTAACCATGGTTCTCAATCTTGCTGAACTGGAAGAACAAATTATCGTCTCCATAGTAAAATTCGCTTTCGTCGGTGATATTGACGTTATCCGCGTCGTCGGCGCTTACGTTTGCCAGGTAGCTGTAATAAGTACCAGGTCCAAGCTTGTCAAGATTATAGGCTGCGATAGAACTTCCTTCATTCAGAACCACGGACCCTGTCGTAACATTGAGCAGGGAGGTCGTTGGATTCGTTTCGAACGTCAGCGCCAAAATGCCGTTTTCACCCACGGTGAACGCGTCTGTATCGGCTTCGCTCGAATTGATGTTGATTTCACCACTCTTGGCAACGAGTATGCCGGACACATTGACGATAGCGTCGCCCGAAACGGTCATGAATGAATCGGAAGGTGTTTCCAAATCGGTAATAAGCCAAGTGACCGTAGTCGTTCCACCGGAAGCAATGATCGAATCGGCTTTGGTGATTTCCGTTCCATTGAACGAAGTGGTTCCGCCGGAGGTTGTCAAGACGGTCCCATCGAAACTGCCTCGGGTAAATTGCGTCGTGCCAGCCGAAGCGTTGATTGCTCCACCGGAGAAGGTTCCACCACCGATCTTGACTGTTCCCCCGGACGTCGTGAGGGTACCACCCTCTTGTGTCAATGAGGTTATCGTTGTGGTTCCCGCACTGGTCGCGACAATACCTGTATCGGAAAGCGTCAGATTACCAATCGTTGTTGTTCCGCTTGTTGATGTATCGGTCGAAACCGTTTGCATGGTACCACCGCTGACGGTCGCGTCCGTAACGTTCAGTGTGCCGCCTTTCGTATTGACCAGGCCATTGCCCGTTACGGCCAGTTCGTTTAAGGTCGTCGTCGAATTCGCGGATGTATTGAGCTGGGCATAATCAGAAATCGAGGTCTTGCCGGAGACATTAAACGTCGCGGTCGCACTGCTGCTGGCTCCGGCTACGTTGATCACCCCGCCCGCGTCGTCCGATGTTCCGCCGCTGAGTGTCATGTCGCCCGAAACGGTTACCGTTCCGCCGTTGGCCTCAAAAGAACCGTTCGAAGCGGTGAGTGTCTTAACGGTCGTGGTACCTGCCGTATTGACAAATTTACCATCGTTTATATTGAGCGTATCGTTCACTTGAAGTACGACACCGGTCGTTGTACTGGTTATGTTGTTCGTGAACGTCATGTTCTCGCTGAGCGTCATGTTGCCAATGACGAACGTGCCCGTGTTCGTGAACGCAAACGATTCATCGGCCAGTGTGATCGGTGTCCAGTCGAACGTCTCTTCTATACTAACCGATCCGGCATTAGACGCCGAGGTGACTGGCGTATCCGCATCCGCTGTAATAAAATGAAGCTGACGGACAGTAATAACACCGGTCGAACCGATTGTCGTATTGTGTTCGAAACCAAGTTCGTCGGTATTGACGGTGCCGTTAATCGCAATGTTGTTGTCTGTTTGTGTTCCGGCCTGAATCAAAACATAACCGTTTTCCGACTTGATAATACCAGTCGTCGTATCGGCATAGGTCCCGATTTGAAGACGATTGTCTTTGCCGCTTTCATTATAGACGTCAATGACGCCGTAGTTCTGAAGTACACCAAAACCGGCCAACATGGAGTTCCCGGTGAAAAGGTCTGTCTCCGAATTGCCGAAAATCAATCGCCCGTTGGACGATACGTAAATTCCCGGCTGCGTTATTGCCGCGTCTTGTGTGATGCGATTGATAAGCTGAGCACCGTTGTTGACCTGAAGAACGCCGCTAGCGTCGTCGGTATCCCCCTCGTCCATCGAAGTACCGATCTGAAGCACGCCTGCCTGCATGACCTGAAGCGATGTGCCGTCGGTCAAGGTTACACTGGAAGCGGTTTTCGTACTCGTTCCGGCGATATACAGTTTCGAAACGGTCGTGGTCGCATCGCCAACGACCACTTCAGCAAGTCTGGTGTCGCTGTTGGGGGTCACCGTTAAATTGACCGCCTGATTGACGTCAATATTGGTTGTGCTCGTTTTGAGCCCGCCAATCACAGCCGTAGCTCCGCCGGTGATCGAAAGTTGACCTGCCGTTGACGCCGTGCCAGGCGCTGAGGCCGGTCCGGTCAAGCCGGTATTGTAATCAGTCGTCGTCACGCTTTGCGTTGAGCCGTTGATCACGATATTTTGATTGTCGCCACCGAATAGTGATTGTGTTACAAACCCCGTCCCTTGGAAAAGCAGTACTCCCGAAACGAGAGTTCCGAAGAGGATTTGACGAATTCTGTTGCGAACTTTTTGGCTTACGTTGATGGTCATGTTGGTCGTCCTTGACATCCACCGGGGTGTAATGTAATAATGAAACCGTTAAAAATAGTGTAATTGGAAAATCTTTTTTATCTTCTCCAATCGTTATTATCGACTGTAGCGATCTTAGTCTTTACCGAAAAGGAAAAAATTTTTCCGGTTACATAGGTAGGGCAGTATACACTAAATGGGCAAGAAGGCTACAGGGACAGAATAGATCAATGCACGGCCTTATTGAATTATTGAAAATGAAGAATACAAATACGATCAGGCCCGGAATCGGTCTGGCGTTAGGCTATAGTAAATCACACACAAATCAATTCGTCTCGTTGTATATTGCCGTGTCTTGGTATATTGCGTAACATGGGTAGTATTACCATGTTGCGTGATCTGTGTAAATAAGTATTCAGTGTCTTGCGAGGCATTTTTAGCAGGATTTCCCGGGGCTTGTCCTGTGTCCGATTCAGTTTATAATATATGGAGGTTTAGTTTTCATTGTCCAAGATTGCGAAACAGGAGTAACTTATGACAGGTCCGGAAATTAGAAGTTCGATTATTGAAATTTTGTCCGAAATCAATCCTGATGAAGATTATGAGAATCTGAACGACGATGAGTCGTTTCGGGACCAATTGAGTATGGACAGTATGGACATGTTGGACATCGTTCTGGCACTCCGCAAAAAATACAAATTGCAGATTCCCGAAGAAGATTATCCTCATCTGGTTTCGATGAGCAGTACGCTTACGTATCTGGAACCGCTTCTTCAAGACCGGTGATGCGTCATGACGGCAGTCCCACTTGATTTCAGTCCGGAAGAAGTCAATCAGCGATTGTTGCGGCAATATACCGAAATAGCGCAATTGGCGGGAGGACTGGCCCATGAGATCAAGAATCCCCTTTCAACAATTCGTTTGAATATGGAATTGTTGGAGGAAGACCTTGAAGAGATGGACGACTCCCCGAAAAGAAATCGGGCACTCAAAAAAGTTGAGACTGTCCGCAAAGAATGTTTGCGACTTGAAGAGCTGACGAACGAGTTTCTAAGTTTTACCCGGGCACATCACCTGGATTTAACGAGTGCGGATGCCAACCGCGAACTGAAAGAAATACTGGACTTTTTCCGTCCGAAAGCCAAAGAATCGAATATTGAGTTGATTGAGTATTTTGCGTCGGACCTACCCACCATCAAGATCGACAAACGTTCGTTTCATCGAGCGATTTTGAATTTGCTTTTGAATTCGCTTCAGGCGATGCCTCAAGGGGGAGAGTTGGTTATCCGAACCCGCATGTGTGCCAGTGAAGTTGCCATCGACTTGATTGACACCGGCTGTGGCATGGATAGCGAGACGCTTCAAAAGATATTTGAACCTTTTTTCTCGACCAAACGGGGCGGCTCGGGGCTTGGACTTCCGACTGTCCGAAAAATCATCGAAGGCCACGGCGGGCACATCGCCATTCAAAGTGAACCGGGACGCGGAACCCAGTTCACGTTGACGTTCCCTTCTTTGCCGCGTATTGAAGTCGAGCCCAACGCGTAGCGCCGACGTAAAAAACAATTTGTTGACCCGCTTTATAATTGATCGAGTATTGCAGCCATGCCCGTCCTTCTTAACGTTGAACATCTTCGTAAACATTTTGGCCCGGAACCTGTCCTTGCCGATGTGACTTTTCAGGTCCGCACCGGCGACAAGATTGGTCTGGTC
>JAQVID010000259.1 GCA_028695865.1 Thermoguttaceae bacterium
CTTTTGGAGATGTATTGGAGATATTTTGGCAAGACAAGGCTGTATTGCCGGCGGGACGAAATATTCCTCCCACTCTGCCGTACCGGTCTTGCGGCCAAGAGGAATCCGGGGTAACCGGCTTTTTTTTCTTGGCGCCATTGATTCTTCATTTGCAATAAAAAAGCGCTTTTACCCTGTGAAAAAAGTCGCTTGGTTAATAAAAAGTAAACTAATCAAAAAACGAGAAAATGAAGAGTGTGTATTACAAAAAGGTATTTGTGTAATACAAGCCCTTTCGAAAAACTTTTTTGAAAGAAAATAAAGAAAGTAAAGTTTATTTCTGCGCGGATTCACTTCGTCCTGTTGGTATACTGTAGTGTGAGGAATACATTCTTCCGCAACCTGTCTGTAAGTATCCGGAATGTATTGTGAAACAGCCTCCGCCATGCCTTCGGCGAGCAGTTGTCACAACGGCGGTGAATCAGTTTCACTGTAGTCCGTGCGAAAGAAACCAAGGGATTCCAACCGTGTGTCATAACAACAAAGATTGTTTATACCCATTGTGACTAACGCTGATTGCGTTTCATCAGACTCGTTGTAAATGAAAGACGAATTTTGAGAGTGTACCAATGCGCCAATTCACGGTTCAATGATGACACAAATATTGTATTTGTGTTCAGAAGAACTTTTGTTTAACGGTAATGTGCGTAACTAAAATCGAAGCACGTTGGTTGTTGTCGCGATAACATGTGTTGCTTTCGCGAATCTGCGTCATTCTGTAAGTTGTTCGCTTTTGAAGTCTTTTACAACTGTTATCCGGGCGGGCCGAACGAAAAAACTGTCGAAAAATGGTCCGGGCCGTATTTTCTTCAGACGAAAAATCGCTTATAATATAAATTGAGTGTGTTTACCTTGTATGGAGGGGTCGTGCCCTGTTTCGTTGTTTTTCGGACGTGTGATTGGAGTACAAATGGATTATCGTAGAATTATTCCCTGTTTGGATGTCAAAGACGGTCGCTTGGTCAAAGGCGTTAATTTTGTTAATTTGAAAGAAGTTGGTGATCCAGCCGAAAACGCCAAGGCTTATTCGGACGCCGGCGCTGACGAACTCGTTTTTCTCGATATTACGGCAACGGTGGAGAATCGCAAGACGTTGATCGAAGCGGTTAAACGAACGGTCAAGAGTATTTCGATTCCGCTTACCGTGGGCGGCGGTATCCGCTCGGTTGACGATATTCAGGAAATGCTCGATATTGGTGTATCGCGTCTTTCGATGAATTCGGCGGCCGTGCGACGTCCGGCTCTGGTGGAAGAAGCGGCCAAACGATTTGGTTCGGATCGGATTACTGTCGCGATCGATACGAAAAAATCGGCAGTCCTTCCTTCGGGGTTTGAAGTTGTTGTTCGCGGCGGAACAGAAGGAGCGGGACTCGACGCGGTAGCGTGGGCCAAAGAAGTTGAGCAACTCGGAGCGGGTGCGATCTTGCCGACAAGTATGGATACCGACGGAAAGCAGACCGGATATGATATCGCCATGACCCGGGCAATTGCCGACGCGGTCAGCTTGCCTGTGATTGCTTCCGGTGGAGCAGGAACGCTGGAACATTTGTACGAAGCGATTGTCGATGCGCATGCCGATGCCGTGCTGGTTGCCTCCATTGCGCATTTTGGGACTTTCACGATTAAGCAAATGAAAGAGTTTTTAGCGGGTAAAGGTATTCCGGTACGACTGTAATACACCCAAGGAACCAGCGTGTTTTTTTAAAATACGTCAAATAAATTGAATTTGCGGAGTGATTCACAATATCGGACGATCATACGGTGAGGCAGGGAGGAACATGAAGATTTCACGCAAAGCGATTATTACGGTCGCGTTTTTGATCTGGTGTCTGTTGGAAATGTTTCCGTGTGGCATGAAGCTTTCCGCGGCCGACATGGTTCGTTATCGGACAGGGACCGTCGGTGCCGCGGAAAACGAAGAAACGCTTTCGGGCAAGATTCGAAAGAGCACAGTAGAAGGGGTCGTTATTGCCGAAGACGGTAAAGACCAAAAGATATCCGCCAATCGAATCGTCTGGACTCAATTTGAAAAAGAGCCGATTAACTTAACGACGGCTCGAACACTTATGCAAACGTCTCGCTATGATGAGGTCATCGCCAAGTTGAACGAGATACCGGCAGGGGAACGTTCATCGGCAACGCCATTGGTTCTTGCCGATTGGGAATATCTTTTGGCCAGCGCGACGGCGGGGAGTGCCTTGGCTCGAAAGAATCATGACGATTTGATTACGGCCGGGCGAATGTTGCGTGAGTATACGAAAACGTATTCCGATAGTTGGCAAATGACCGGAGCCAACGAGTTGATTGTGGAAATTCTTTTGGCTTTGGACAAGCCGGGCAACGCCAGGGAGTTTTTTGATTTTTTGGCCGCAAGACCTTGGGCTGATGTAAAGCTCAAAGCGATGAATTCGTCGGCTGCTGTTTCTCTTATGGAGAAAAAATACGACGAATCGCTCAAGGCGTATGACGCGGTAATCGCCTTTTCCGCTGAAGATTCAACGCTTGTCCGTCGCGAGAAAATGCTTGCCCAGGCGGGACGTAATCGCGTTCTCATCGCACAAGGCAAATATGACGACGCGATTGCGGCAATTCAAAAACTTATTGCGTCAACCCCGGCAACGGAAAGCGACGATGTCATGGCAAGGCTTTACAATACGTTGGGGGAAGCGTGTGTCGCGGGCGGTAAGGTTAAGCAGGCAATCCTTGCGTACTTGCATACGGACCTGCTCTATTCGACTTCCCGGGTTGAACATGTTGCGGCTTTGCGGGCCTTGTATCGGCTTTGGAAACAGGATTTCCGTGAAGACCGGGCGGCCGAAGTACTAAAAATTTTGCGAAACGAATATAAAATCGTCGATAGTCATTGAATGAAACCAAGGAAAGAATTTCATGCGTAACTTATTCAGCTCGTTGGGGAAATACTTTGAGGCCGGTTCGTTCGGTTGGAACGCAACGATCCTGCTCATTTTGTTTGGAACGATTGTATTTTGCACCTGGCCTTTGCTTGCTCAAGACGATTTGTTCTCGGGAGCGCCGGACACAGCGGCTCCTGCGAAACAGGCTGCGCCCGCAAAGGCCAATCCGGTTTCCGCTCCGCCCGTTGAGAAACCAGCGGCCCCGGCTGCCGACCCTGCGCCCGCTCCGCCAGCGGCACAAGCGGACGCCCCTTCCGCTCCGGCTGCCGACGCGGCCGCTTCCGCTCCGGCTGCGGCCACAGCGGACACGAACAGTACTTCCGAACGACAAGGCGATAATTATCTGGTCTGGATGATGAAATCGCTCGGCTGGTTCTTTTCGCCTGTTTTTATCGTCATGTCATTGACCATGGTCGCGATTATGGTCATGAATTGCATTTCGATACGACGGGCCAATCTTGTCCCCGAGGAACTTGTTCGACGTTTCGGGACGCTCTTGGACGAAGCAAAATATCAGGATGCGTATCAGGTCGCCAAGGATGATGATTCGTTACTCGGAAAAGTTTTGTCGTCCGGACTTTCACGCATGCAGGGTGGATACGACAAAGCGGTTCAAGGTATGCAAGATGTTGCTCAAGAAGAAACGATGAGACTGGAACATCAGTTGGGGTATTTGTCGCTGATCGGCAATCTGGCCCCGATGATCGGCTTGTTCGGTACGGTTGTCGGTATGATCGACGCGTTTCAGGTGATTGCCGCCGGTGGTTCGGCTCCGTCTCCCCAAAAGCTCGCGGAAGGAATCGCAACGGCCATGTTTACGACGATGGTCGGTTTGGCTATTGCGCTTCCGTCTCTGGCGTTTTATGATATTTTCAGGAACCGCCTGGCCCGGTTTACTCTCGAAATTGGTATCATCAGCGACAACTTCATGAGTCGTTTCTCGTCGATGACACCACGAAAACCGTAATTGAGTGCAGTTGCCATGAAACGAAAATATTCATCGCTGTCGCCCGGGTCATTGAACATGACCCCCATGATCGATATCGTTTTTTTGCTGATATCCTTTTTTACCCTGGTGATTAATTTTTCCAAGGCGGAGCAGCATGAAGACGTTTTACTGCCCAAGAGTGAATTGGCTCAACCACCGGAGACGGTGCCCGGCGAACTCTTGACATTTCAAGTTACTCAAAGCGATGAGATTTTCATTGGCTCGACCGTTTGTTATTTGGACGACGCGCCCAGAGCCAGAGGCGTGCCGTTTTCCAAAGCGTTGCGCGACGAGCTTCATGTGATTCGATCAGTAACACGAACAGACGCGGCAGGCGTGACCGCTGTCGTTCGGGCCGATGAAAATGTTCGGACCGGATTTGTTCAGCGACTTATCGCTCAATGTCAGGAACAGGGTATGGAAACCTTTGTTTTGCGGGCAAGACAGGTTCGTTACGAGGAATAAGGATGTTCCCGTGTATTTGCTTGTTGACAGACGTTGATTAAATTATTGAATATTAAGTATTGAATATTAAATTGCGTTTGTCACTCGCGTTGGTAAAATTTGTTTGTATTTTTGTTTTGCGATTTATTTCATTGTTCGCGTTGTGTGGTCTGAAATTTCTCCGTTTTCCGACAGGCAAGCGGGGAGCCCATGACCGAACAATGGAAGAATCGGCAGGAAGAATCGGTCGTATAAAACCGGTTTTACTTGATGTTTTGTGTTGTGCGGAGAGAGCATACCCGTTTTTGGGCGGGCCGGTGCGGCACAGGAAGAGAAAGACACGAAGAATCGATGGGTATTCGCGATATAAAATTGAGAAGCGATGGCGTCAAGTTGCAGATGACGTCGATGATTGACGTCGTCTTTTTACTTTTGTCGTTTTTTATCATTACGTACAGAACGCCGGAAATTGAGGGTGATTTCAATATACGCATGCCTGTACAGGTCCAATCGAACAAATTGCCTTCGCTGGACGACTTGACGCCGGTTATTGTTCGGCTTGCGTCCGATTCACAAGGCGAGCTGACCGGAATCGTTTTTGGCGACAAGTCGTTGGGAGTCGATTTCCAACTTTTGCGAAAATCGATCTTCGAGTACATTCAAGCGTCAGGTTCGGTTGATTTTCAGCAGGCGTTGACGACTTCTGTTATACCGGCTTTTAAGGACGATCTGGAAGTTGAGTTCGATTGCGACCCGAAACTTCGATATAAATATACCATGCTGGGAATAACAGCGGTTACGGGTTACCTCAACGGCGAGAATCAAATCGTCAAGATGGTCGAAAAAGTCAAGTTTACTCCTCCCAAAAAATAGAGACAACGATATGACTCAACCAGAAAAAATCGGTCCTTTTCGCATTCTCGAGACGGTCGGTCGCGGCGGTATGGGAGCGGTCTATAAAGCGGTTTACGAAGAGGCCGACGAGATCGTTGCGCTCAAGGTTTTGCTTGATTCCGTTGCCGAGGACAGTGAATTGCGAAGTCGGTTCGAAGCCGAAATTGAAACACTCAAACGTTTACGACATCCCAACATTGTGCGTCTGTACGGATTCGGTCAGGAGGAAGGTCTGTTATACTACGCCATGGAGTACGTCGATGGTCCAAGTCTGGCGTCGCTCCTGAAAAACGGTAGTGTGTTCTCCTGGGGGCAAGTCGTTCATATCGGAGTCGAAGTCTGTAAAGCTCTGCGCCATGCGCACGACCGCGGCATT
>JAQVID010000260.1 GCA_028695865.1 Thermoguttaceae bacterium
AAATTAATCTCCGGCATTCCGGATATTGGTAATCCGCGTATCGATCCGATTCAGAAAGACATTCCCCAGGTTCGGTTTAATTTGGATCGGGATTCGCTGGCCGTTTACGGTTTGATTCCGGAAAAGGTCAACGCCTTGATCGAAACGGCCATGCAGGGAAAGGTTACCACTCAAATCCTTGAAGGCAAACGAACCATTGACGTATTGCTTCGCGCTTCCGATACCTATCGCGAAAATCTTGACGCGCTGTCCCGAATGCAGATACAAACCCCAAGCGGTCTTTTGATTCCTCTTTCGGAAGTCGCCCGGATCGACCCGGACGCATCCGGTCCCAGTCGAATCGATCATGAAGCCGGGCAGACGCAAATCACGGTTCAGATGAATCCGCAAAAACGTGGGGCCGTCGATGTGAAGAATGATATTGACCGCGCTTTGGCTCCCTACATGAGTGAGCTTACAAGCGGAAACGTCTATCTTGAAATGACCGGACTTTTTCAAAGCGAACAGGAATCGTCACGCAGTCTGTTTCTGCTTTCGGTCATCTCGCTGATCTGTATCATCATGGTTCTTTATCGGATGTTCGGTTCGCTCAACATGTCGTTGCAAGTCGTTTCGGCGCTTCCACTGGCTCTTGTCGGCGCGGTTGCGGCCATTGTCATTACCGGTCAGGCACGTTCCATTCCCAATCTGGTCGGAATGATTTCACTTTGCGGTATCGCGTCCCGAAACGGAATATTGATCATCGATCATTATTTTCATCTCGTTCGTTTTGAAGGAGCTTCGTTCGATAAAGAAATGCTCGTGAAAGCGGGCAAAGACCGGGTCGCTCCGGTTCTTATGACGTCGCTTACCGCAATCTTGGGACTGCTTCCGATTACGGTTTCACCCAATACGCCGGGTCGTGAAATTCTGTACCCCATCGCGACGGTTATTGTCGGCGGTCTGATTACCTCAACGCTCATGGAGTTCTTTACGCGTCCGGCTCTGTTCTGGATTTTCGGCAGGAAAACGGCTGAAAAAATGGTGGAAAACGAACAGTCCGGACAAGACCGAATCAGTCACGTCGATTAACACGTCGATTAACACATGGAGTTTGGGCGACGTGTTCGCTTTCTCCCTTGATTTGCGTTATTCCACGAGACCGTATATACATTGTAAACACATTCCAATTAACCGTTTCAACAAATTTAACGAAAGAAAAAAAATGCAACAACTTGCAAAACTCTCGCTGTGCGTAATGGCTCTCGTCGGTCTGATGGTCTTCAGTCAGGGCTGTTCCAACAGCGAACCGAAAAAGTCCGTTCCCGAATCGACTTCCGCCGAAAAAGGGGAATCGCCTCATAACGAAATGTCTCATAACGAAATGCCTCATAACGAAACGTCTCATAACGAAACGTCTCATAACGAAGCGTCTCATAACGAAGCGTCTCATAACGAAGCGGATCACGAAGGACACGGCCACGAAGAAAAGGGACACGACGAATCGACTCATACTGATCACGCTGAAAACGCGAAATACAAGGAAGTCATGGTCGCGTTTCCCGGACACAAATACGCAATGGAAATTATTGACGAAAAAGAAACGACCGGACTGGTTACCGCGTTTCTGACGAATGCCCATTTCGAGCCTGTTGAAGTCAAAGCGGATGAAGTACGTCTGAATTTCGTCATCGACGGATCGCCGAAATCGTTCATTCTTAAAAGAGTGCCGCAAGAGTCGGGTAAACCGGCAACGTTCACACTAACCGATAAGCAACTTGCGACACTGAACTGCGAAGGCTGGCAAGGAAAGGCCATCGCAACCGTTGAAATTAACGGAGTACCTTTTACTTCCGACCTGATCAAACATTGAAAAAAATCGCGGCTGTCGTTCGCGGATAGTGTTACGTCAATATATTTTCGTATATATTAACCACACAATCAGTATGATGTTACACGAACACAGTGAAAACACAGAAATTCATCCACGCTCCGGTTGACGTTGAGCGGTTTAGCCTTGAGCAATGATGTCAGTGAATCTCACACAAGCTTTTTGTCCCTGTGAATCATTCATGAACGTCTCTCTTTGGTTACAGCTACATTTATAATGCGTCGATACACGATTCTTTGTTTTTTGCGTCTTTGACTGGAAGTCTGCCCATTTTTACAAATTTCGCAGATTTCTCTTGCAAATGCGGCCTTTTGTGATAAAATACATGCAGCGTATGCGGTTCGGTAGTATACACAAAGTACAAAGAATTCAACAGTACTGCCGATTTAATTCGGAAATTTATCATTATTTTGCCCTGTATGACAAAATATAACTCATGTTTTAGCAAAATACTATTATAATAGAGTAAGATCGATTGGTTCGTAACAATCGTGAACACTGGAACAAAATACCTGTTTTACCTCCTATTGGGACGCAAATGAAACCTTTTTCCGCGGAACTCAAGATTGCCTTCGCGGTAGTCACTCTGTTTTTGGGGTGGCTGCTGGCGATCATGATTCCCGAAAGTGCGACCACTGCCCGGGACTGGGTGGTGCGCAAATCCGGGCCCGGGGATACCGCGTCCAAAACGTGGTATCTGGATGGGCAAGGTACTCTGCTTGGTGCTGTACCCAAGGCGGAAGGAGAAACGGATTTCGCGCAAAAAGTACAAGTTCGCGAAAAAGAAGTTGAATCACAAGTCAAGTCGTCTGCGCAGATCAGCTCCCAGGCCGGAAACGGGTTTGCCGTATTCGATCCGAAAACAAAGACGATTGCCGGAAATAAAGTCGCTTCCCGGGAGCCAGGAAATTCAAAAACGAAACAGAGTACGGCCTCAAAAACAGCAGATGCAAGCGGTAAGTCAAGCGCCAAGCCGTCTGCTTCTCCTGACTCAATGGTTGCTTCTGATTCGCTTGAATCAGACGCTACGCCGTGGCAAACAGTCGATAAAGGAGGCTTGGAAAAACAGCAATGGGCAGAAGAAGTCAAAGCAGTCATTCCGAACAACCCCGTTGTCGAGCCGCGGCCCATACCCCGTTGGGACGATCCGGTCGCCAAGGCTCCGCCTTTAGGCAAACCATCCTCTTCGGAAGCTCCTGCCGCAATTGCCCAACAGGACGGCAAGAAAGCAGGTTCGTCGCCCAAATCGGATCAAGTCGCGACCAATAACAAGGTTGCCCAAAGCGATGACACCAAAAAACAGCCTGCCGCTTCCGCGAACAGAAGTTCTGAATCCGACCTCGTGATAAAGCAGAACGACAAACTTGCCGACGCGCCGGCTGTATCCGGGCCGGCTGTGTCCGGGCCAGCGGCATCCGGCTCCCCGGAAGCGTTCACTCCCATTGTTATCGCGAAAAACGAGAAGCCTTCGCAAAAAGTTTCGACCAAAGTCAAGGCTCCCGCTCCATTGTCGATTGCGTCGGCCAAACCGGGATCAGGCAAAAGCGGTACCGGCAATTCGTCGGAAAAAATCGCCGTCGTCCAGCCGCTTGCCGCAGCACCATCGCCTGTTTCCTCGCCGTCCCGGTTGGCGAATTCCCGGTTGGCGAATTCCTCGTTGGGAAATGTACAGACACCCCAATCGATAGCGGCCAGCAGTCCGCTTATGGTCGATCCCGGTTACAGTGGTAAAGCCTGGGTACCTCCTCGAACCAGTCAAGCCGCTTCAGCATCGCTTATCCGAACAGAAATTCCGCAAGGATCGCCGACCATCATACCGACGAATTATTCGACCCCGATCTCCAAAACGGTGAGCCGCCTCCCTGCCGAAGTGCGATTTGACGAACTGGGAGAGGAACGCCGACATGAACCGTCTGCGCTGCGTAACACAGCCTCGCGTCCCAACAGCCCTGCCCCCAACAGTACCGGTCTTGTCAGCGTTCCATCTGGAGCGTCGGCCATTGCTCTTCCTTCCAGCATGCAAACGGTGCGTGTGGTTGACACCACGACGCCGGTAGACTTTGCCCGGTCCCGGAGTATGGATCAGGCGCGATATACTCGATTTTATGAGTACAATAAACACAAACTTGATTCGTCCGGATACTTCCCCGCAAAAACGCTTTTGTTCGTTCCGGACTGATCTCTTTCATTTGGAGGTCGGCGTGAAAAAATTTCTGCTTTTGGTTTTTCTGCTGTTTGGTCTTAATTCTTTTGTTCTTGCAGGGGAAAAACAGGACCTGTTTGCCATTTCTCCTGCTGATTCGTTCCCCGAAGTCACCGCCGCGCAAGTTGATCAGGCGTTTGGTAATCTTGCGCCACACCCGCGTCTGCTGCTAACAGATAAACAAATCAATAACACTCGAAAAAAAATCGCCGACGATCCTGTTTGGGCAAAATATTATGAAGCTCTTCAGCAGCGAGCCGACGATATGATGAAACGCAAACCGGTTGAATATAAACTGACCGGCATTCGCCTGCTGCATGTTTCACGCGATGCCTTGTCTCGTCTGGCCAATTGGAGCTTTCTCTATCGAATGACCAAAGAGACCAAATATGCTTCGCGAGCCGAGGAAGAAATGCTGGCCGTTGCCGCGTTTCCCGATTGGCATCCCCAACATTATTTGGACACGGCGGAGATGACCTTGGCGGTCGCCTTGGGTTACGATGCTTGTTATGACGCTCTTTCGCCCCAATCGCGTCAGACGATCCGTCAGGCAATCCTTGAAAAAGGAATTAAAACATCGACGGAAAAGCGAGGCGGTTGGCTGGGTTGGATGAAAAACAATGCCAATTGGAATCAGGTCTGCCATACCGGTTTACTCTTCGGGGCACTGGCGATTGCGGAAGACGATCCTGAATTGGCCCGCAAAATTGTCCGGCGTTCGGCCAACGGTGTTACCTGGAGCATGCAATCTTACGAACCGGACGGAACTTACACCGAAGGCCCCGGCTACTGGTCTTATGGTACGAGCTTCAATATTCTTCTGGTGGCCGGCCTGCAATCAGCGTTGGGAACAGATTTTGGGCGAGGTGATTCGCCGGGACTCTTAAAAACGATTCAGTATTATGAATCGACGTTCGGGGCAACCGGAACGGTGTGGAATTATCCTGACAGTGGTGGTGGTCGCATGTTTGAGCCAACCGCGATGTGGTTTACACAAAAGCTGAACGATCCCGCCGTAACGTACAGTGAAAATCGGCAACTGCTCGAACAATATCAAGCGGCCATGAAGGCAGCCCCCAAACGTCTTCAGGCCGTTTATAACCATCTTGTTAACGAACGACTTGCGTTTTGCTCTTTTCTTTGGGGACCTCAACTGAGCACCATCCAAAACGGAAAAACAGTGCTTCAGGAATTGCCTGCTCCGAAATCGCTTGGTTATATCGGAATCGGCAACGGTCTGTGTCCGGTCGCGCTCTTCCGCACAAGTTGGACGGATCCAAACGCGGCGTGGCTCGGAATCAAAGCCGGTACGCCTCGCTCGCCTCACGGGCACGCCGATTCAGGAAGTTTCGTTTACGAAAAGGCCGGCGTCCGCTGGGCAATCGATTTGGGACCGGAAAGTTACCATAAAATTGAGCAACTTGGCATGACGCTCTGGTCGAGTCAGCAAACGTCAGATCGCTGGAAACTTTTCCGTTACAATAATTTTTCACACAATACACTTACGGTCAATGGAGCACTTCAGCTCGTGGACGGCAAAGGTGTTTTTACGCAAACGCATATCGGTTCGGCCCATGAGGCA
>JAQVID010000261.1 GCA_028695865.1 Thermoguttaceae bacterium
CCGACGTGTTTACAACGGATCAACTCAATAATGTTGTTCCACCGGATGCGTATATTGCCGCCGTATGTGAGCAAGCTCTTTGGGTTCTTCGGCTTGATCCTGCGGTCTACCCGGAAGCTTTGATTCAGGGAATCGCATCGGCATCAGCGGCGGGTTCATCGGCGACTTTTTCGCGGCAGTTCGTGCCTCCGCTTTTGTGTCCGGTTACTCAATGTTTGTTAGCCAAAATCGGTACGTGCCACATGGGCGTCATGGGATCAATTGATTCCACGACGCTGGATTCTTGAATCTTCATTAACGCAGGAAAAACACTTATGGGTATTCTTGACAACTTGTTCGGTGGAGCGTCCGGTTTGGCTCTATCGTTGCATAACCTGCTCGGCGGCCAGGCAACCATTCGTTTTGTTTCAAATCAAACATACAACGAACAGGACGATTCAACGCTCATCATCACGACAGAACAAACGGTGCCATTTGTTCCCGAAAAACTCGAAAACAAAAACTACACCGCGAACGACGCTTTTCTTTGGGAAAATGTTGATCTGGTTGGCACCGTCCCTGCCGCGGTACTGAATCAGTTGCCACAAGCTGATACTGATTACATTGTATTTGAATCTGTCGTATATCGCATCGTTCGCGTCGCCGAACTTTACACCGGCAACACCCGAACAGTTGTCAGAATAGGGGGAAAAAGACCATGACTCAAACGCGTTACATTACGCATTACACCTTCAATTCGTTTCGTGCTCATTCAGCACAATACATGCGGAAAATCGCTCAGCATATTCTTACTCAAATCGTGGAGCATACGCCGGTGCATACCGGTCGAGCTAAAGCGAATTGGCGTCTGTCTCTTGATTCATGGGAGGAGGGAAAGTGGTCTTGCGATACAGACCCGGCCGGCGACGCGACCATCGATCATATGATTGATTCAATGCAAGCGTTCGTTCCCGGTGACCGGATATATATTTCAAATTCCGTCCCGTATATTATGATGCTCGAAAACGGCTATAGCAATCAGGCTCCTGATGGTATACTGGCCGTGGTCGAGCGCGAAACACAACAGCTCATAAATGGATGGGAATTGTGAACTGGCAACGCATTCTTGAAACCTTTCAATGTGTCGTTCAGTCTGATACCATGATATCCGCCGGTCGTATACCGGTTATCGGGGCAAATATCTCCGGCGGATTTGGAGGTCATAACCTCTATATCGAAATGGGCTTGTCGCAAAAGAGTCAAATGACGCATACCGAAACTCAAGGTCTGTTTCAGGCCATGGTAAACTGCGTTGTCTGTGTACCTGTAAATACGGGTACCGCAAGAGCCAACAAAGTTGCCTCGTCGATTGCGTCCCTGTTCTCTGTTCGAATACCACGAAGGGCTGTTTTCAATTCGTCTTCCGGCGAAACTGTTTTTATCAGAAAAGTGGAACAGCTCGCCGGAATGACTGTGGACGACATTTATAAAACCAACGTAAGAATTTCAATTGACGTTTACGTCACCGAGCAATAAGAAAGGAAAGTCATGCCTGAAACATCTTCGGCTATCAGAAATTTGAATCTTGTCAGAGTCAGTTGGAACGGAGTTGCTTTCAACTGCACAGCAAAAAGTCTTCCCTCATTTCGCGACGCTCCTGTTTGGCTTGTCTCAACCGACAATACGGATGAAGTCACAGGAGTTGCCATAACCGGCAAACCGACGGGATTGGAACCGATCGAATTGACCATAGAGACCGACGCGCAGGTCGTTTACGGTTCACTCCTGACCGGTTTCATACAGGGAACCGAATCCGCGGCTGTTTTTACATACACGCCCGGGGGAACCGCGGCCGCTGTTAGTATTACTGTGCCAAAGTGCAAAATCTGCGGCCTCGTTACATCGTCGGCCAATAATAATTCCGCAGCGACCACCATTGTCCGACTGCAGCCTAAAGGCGGGGAATCGGATAATATGCCCAGCGCTGTATGATTGCAGAATCATTCATTGTCTTATTGATTAGATTTTTATTACACGAAAGGAACTACATGTTTACCATAGAAGAATATTTACAAACTCCCTGGCACGATGATATCTTGGAGATTGAAGTACATAACGAACGTTTCAGAATACGGCGACTCGACGGTTTGGATACACTTCGTCTTTATGAACTGCAAGACCTGGATGAACGTTTTATTCATATTCTTGCGGTATGTTTACTCGATGGCCAAACCAGTCAGCCTGTCGGAAGAGAGCTGGCCGAGCAGTTTATTCGCCGCCGTCAGCAACTGGCTATTGATCTCACCGTTGAGATTATCAACCTTTCATGCGAACTGGCAGCAGAAGAAGAGCAACGAGTTGAGGAAGCTAAAAAAAACTGCTGACCAATCGATATGCCGTCTTACATCGGCAGTGGTGCCAACGTTTCAGCCAAAATCCTCTTCACACGACTGTTTCGAAAGAGGAACTTATTACCGAGACCGCGTACAGATTACTGGAGTTGGAAGGTAAGCTTGTGCCCGACCGAAACGATTTCGTCGTTTCCGCGATTGCGTGGCTCGTCGAAATGCTTCTGGCGGCACATGGCTTCGACTTTGAAAGACTCGATGAAGAAGTGCTTGAAAACGGGTTGAAGTTCCGCAAACGCAATCCGAAAACACCTGAACAGATCATTAAACAAAAGAACAGTATGAACGACAAATTCATTCTTACCCTGAAAGCGATGATGGACGCTCTTGCTCATGACAAACACTAATTTCGAATATATTGGAAAAAAATATACAAGTGGTGGACTCGACACGGATAATTTTATTGTACTTGAATATGATGAATATTATCGACTTCAGAATGTCGAAGAGTTGCCATTGTTTCTGACCAGACTCGCGCCAGTCGGACGCCTGATAAGAGAAACTCCACCGCTTCGCGTACAATCCAGTACCGTGAAACGAATTTCGGAACCTTTGGCGGACGGGTCCGTAACGGTGACCGTGCATATTTCCTGTTCCACTCGTTATGATACTCTTGAGACAGACGTGTTTGGTAACCCCGTTTCGGAAAACACGCCACCCTGGTTTTTGAGACCAACCGAATTTAGAATTGTCTCCGCCACGCAGGAAGAATCGGTAAAATGCGTTTGGCCGGGCGTCAGTTCCATAACATCCTACGGAGGGTTTCGTATCGAATTTCTGTCGAAAGATGATCCTGTTCCTTTTATGAACTCGGCTGGTGAACTGCTTGACGCTACGGTTAGCCGCGGTCTGGCGCAAATGTCGTTTTCGTATAACCTCCAGTATGTTAATCCAAATGCAACCTGGTTATATTGTTTCAAAACCAACAAATACAATACGGTCATATGCGATTTGGATTTTCCTGAACGAACGGTGCTCATACAAAATATCAGCATGGATAAAAAATGTGATTACAACAATAACGGTTCTGTTCGTTGGACATACTATAAAGTACAAATTCAATTACTCCTTGATCCTGACACGTTCAATAAAGATTACCACAACGTTGGATCGCATATTAAAGATGGTGGTGGATTAGCCAAATTGTGGCGATGGAATCGGGGCCGTTCCTATGGTTCCTTGGCCGATTATTACGAAAGCCAATATACGGACGGCGAAGAAATCCCGGGTCTTATGTATCTTAATAAGAACGGTGATAGCATTTCTGGTTTCGACGGACAGGGGAATCAAATTCCCGTCTACCTGAATGGATGTATTTTTGAACCCATTGATTTTATATCACTAAACTTGCCGAGGGTACGATGAACAAAATCGCCATAACAAAGACAGTATGCCGCCAAATTGTTCGCGTTGGTTCGGATTTTTCCATGACGAATTCGCAAAAGACTGGCTCGCGACGTCTGCAACATCTCTTCGGACACCATACAGGTACGCTCCAGTCGACGTTCCAGCAAAATTCGGCCAGAACAACCCACGTTACCGTTCGAGTTGGTCAAACGGCATTTGAATGTTATTGCCCTGTTTTACGGTCAAATGAAATCATTGATTCAGGCTCTGTAGTCATGTTTCAACGTAATGTTACGAATGGCCGCTGGGAAATCTTCAGTGCCGAATGTCCCGAAGAATAAAGGAGTTCATCGTAAATGTTTAAATTCGCCCCAGGCTGCTGTTGCGATCAAGACAAGCCGGAAGCCGTGTGTCTGTACACCGGTAAATATTCCGACTCAAAATTATTGCAACTGCTCGACACCGATTACCGGTCCGACACGACGCGGCCGCTGCCGTGGTGGTACCGGTACGGTCTGGAATGGCAGCGTATCTACGCGTGGCCGGCGGTACCGGACCCGGACAAGCCAGACGAAATCCCCGAACCGTCAGGACTCCCGCCGTATTACGCGTGTTACTCGTATGCTTGGACACTCCCGGCGGTGCCGACATCGTATGTGCCGGACGAACAAGAGGTATCGCTGCCGTCCGGCGCGAGCCCACACTTAAACTTGTATGACGACAACGAGAGACTTACCGCCGCCGGCTTTGCGGACAAGTTCGGAGGCGGTCTGACGCAAGCGGCCGTCTATAGCGGCAGCATGGGAACGGTCAGTAACTGGTATCGCTCCATCGTTCCGATCGGCACGACATCCGCTCCGGGTTACGCGGGGAGTGAGCTGCCGTATCACTCGTGGTATTTGCAGATACTGTTGTACTCGACCTCGGCAGGCTCTTATGTCTCCGGAGAGTACGTCCCCTGGTCCGCCTCAGGAATTGCGGTCACGTGCCGCATGTGTGTCATGCCGCTTGACCACGCAACCGGTACCGCGTCGGCGTATTACGCGACACTTGCGACCTGGTGCGCAAACGCCAAATATATGTCGGTTGCCCTGGTCCCCTGGTCGCCCGAGCGTCAGCAGGTGTGCCTGACAGATTGCGGGCTCTACACCTGCTCTTGTGCCAATAATACCAACTTGCGGACGCCGACCGAAATTGTCCCGTACGGCACGCCGCTTGCCGACGTGGATGGTAATGCCCTGGCCGATGAGCTGGAGGCCGAAGAGGTCTACCCGTCCGGCAATTATTACGTCGTGACCAGTACGAACTCAATGCGGCCATGGGAATATCTCGCGGGCACGACCGGCGGTAAAGCGTGGCAAGCGACGCACAACTGGTGGGTGCTGCCGACGGCGGCGGACTTCCGCGCGCTCGACGATCTCAAGGCGTATCTCAATAGCGGATGGACGCCGCAAGCCTATTATTGCGGTATTTACCGTTGCGGGACAGGCCAGGTTGTGGACCCGGATAATTGGGAGATTGTCCCGGAGGGGGCTGTCTATTGGGTCAATAACCCTGCCAACAAGGTCCGCACGATATACGAGCCGCTCCCACGCACGGATGAGACCTGCCCGCCACACTGGCCGGGGCCGACGAATTGCAAGTGGGCACACACGACGGCCCGCAAGTGGTCACACTGCTCGACCTGCCGCGTCGTTGAGTGTCGTTGCCCGGCGGCACTTGCCAATGTGAACAATCTCGGAGTGGATTATGTGCGCACGGTCCCTGGAGCCGATTATGTTGAGGTACGCAGCGGGGTATGTAATTACCATTGCCGGCAATGGAGTCTTTCCGGAGGGTAAGTGGCTTTTCCGGGGACTGAAACACAACAAGGAAGTAAAATGACAAGCACAAAGTTTGTACAAATCGAGCGTG
>JAQVID010000262.1 GCA_028695865.1 Thermoguttaceae bacterium
AGCATAAACTTTTTGAAGGACATAAGCCGAAGAGTCCGGTTCACTCAAGCGATGGAACAAAAAGCCTTCCTGCATGGGCGTCAGAGGATAAATGCGCCGAATCGTCGCATTTCTTCGGGCAAACGTTTCCACAACCCGGTTATATTCTTCATCGTTCCACTGAAGTTCGCCCAAATCGGACGCCGTTGGTTCCGGAACACTCACACCAAGACAATGGTTGCGGGTTTCGGTCAGTTCCTTGATCAAGGTACATAAGAACGTTTCACAATCCTTCTTCGCGTGTACATTCGTATCGTACGCCAAACGAAAGGCCAATGCTCCTTCGCGAACATGACACACCAAACCAAGCGGAGGTCCAAAGCGATTACCATCGGCCATTGCGTTGCCCTGCGGCAGATCGTGGTTCATACGGAAGAATCGGTCCGCACCCCCTTCATCCAATTGCCCCAAATAATTAAACGAAAGATCGACCGCAACATCACGTTTGAGAGCTGCCGTACCTATGTATTGCAGAATACCATAACCAACGCCGTGATTGGGTACTCGACGCAACGTCTCTTTAACGCCGCGAATGCTTGCCCGCGTGTTATTGACGTCAATGTCAAATACAACAGGCCACGCCGAGGTGAACCAGCCAACAGTACGATCAATCGACAATTCAGTACCAATGTCTTCCCGACCGTGACCCTCCATCTGCATACTGACTTGTGATTTGCCAAATACTTTCGCAAAAGCCTGGCACACGGCAGAGCACAAAAGATCGTTCGGCCCCGTCGAATAGGCAACGGAGGCCGGGCCGAGCAAGTCGCTTGTCGTTTGCTGCTCCAGCGATGTTTCCAAAAAACGAAAAACGCCCTTGGAGCGACATTTTTGGTCGCCGGAAGCCAATGATTCCTGAACTCGCGTCCAATATGGTAATTCCGCGGCAAGCGATTCGCTGTCCCGATACCGTTCCACCGCCTGACTCCACGATTTGAACGAAGCTGTTTTCGGCGGAAGCGTTATTCGATTACCCGAGACACTCTGGCTGTATGCCGTCTGCAAGTCGTCGGTCAAGATTCGCCATGATACGCCGTCCACAACGAAATGATGTATGACCAGAAGCAAATAATCTTTGTCCGGCGTCCGGAACAAAACAGACGCAACGAGTGGACCTTTCGAAAGAGAAAGACTTCGCTGTGCCTGACCGGCCTTTCGCGACATATCCCCGTGCCATTTGACTGCCTTGGTCAAATCGCAAACCGAAAACGTTCGCAGCTTCGCGGAATGAACCGGTATAATTTTCTGAACCCCGTCAATCAGGCGAACACGCAACATGTCGTGATGCGCAATCAACGCGTCGAGCGATTGACACAAGGCCCCTTCGTCAATACGACCGGCGCACTCCAGCAGTATCGACTGGTTAAAATGATCCGGATTCCGCATGCCAAGATCGCCAAAATACCGCTGTACATACGTCAGCGGCACGATTCCTTCGACCGGTCGGTCGTCGCTTGTCTCAACCGAATCAATACGGCAAGTCTCCCGGGCAATTTCACGAGCCGTTTTGAATTGCATGATCACGGCGACATTGGTCCGAAAGCCCAGTTGCCGCAGACGCGAAACGGCGCGAATCGCTTTGATCGAATCGCCTCCCAACGCAAAGAAGCCATCGTCAATTCCCACTTGCCCGACACGCAAAATTTCTGAAAACACTTGAACCAGAGCCGACTGTTCCGCTGTTTGCGGTTCCACATAAACGCGGGATGCCCATGCCTGCGGAGCCGGTAACGCCTTGTGATCGATCTTGCCGCCCGGGGTCAATGGGAACGCGTCGAGACGGATAAAAACAGAGGGGACCATGTACTCCGTCAATCGCCTCGCCAAAAAATCTCGCAGTCGCTCTTCTTGTATCTCACTTGTCGATTTGTAATAGGCACAGAGTACCACGGACGCGCCGACCGTCTTGAGCGCAACCGCAACAGATGTCACGCCGGGAAACTCTCCTATGACCGTTTCGATTTCGCCCGGCTCAATTCGAAATCCCCGCAACTTGATCTGATTGTCCGCCCGGCCCAAATATTCCAACTCTCCGTCGTCATTCCAGCGAACAAGATCGCCCGTGCGGTACATCAGCTTGTCGTCTTCTCCTTCAGCCAAAGGATTGACGACGAATCGCTCTGCCGTTAACTCCGGACGTCGCCAATACCCATTGGCCAATTGACGACCGGCAAGACACAACTGACCATAAACTCCTCGCGGAAGCAATGCGCCCCGGGAGGACAACACATAACACGAACACCCGCGAACAGGGCGACCAATTGGAATTCCATGCCGATCCGCACCGCGATTGACTACATGCCATGCGCAGCACACAGTAAATTCCGTCGGACCATAAACATTAAGGACTTCCACATTGCATGAACCGGGCAAAACAAATTTTTCACCGCCAAGGCGAACATATCGCATGGTCAAATTGGAATGGGCAAGCAGAGTCGTTCCCATTTGCGCCGGAAACGACCCGGCTGTGATTTTTTCCGCGTTAAGCCAATCGGTCAATGCCTCGACATCCCGGCGTATTCGCTCCGGAACAATATACGATGTCGCGCCGAAAAACAACGGGCCAAGCAAATCGTCAATCGACGCATCGAAACTGAAACTCGGATAACAGCAAAATCGCTCGCCCGGTTTTGGTTCAAATCGCGTGCCTTGCCACGACGACAAATAGGCGACAAGCGAACGGATCGAAACAACAACGCCCTTGGGGTGTCCTGTTGACCCCGATGTGTAGATCATATACGCCGGGTCGCTTACCTTGATACATGGACGCCCGCCTGAAGACGTTTTATCATTAAGATGTTTTACAACCGGCTGTGCCTGGTCTGTTTCGTTACCGTGTGCCGGATCGTCAACAAATACGACTTTTGATTCATCGAAACTGTTTCCGAATTGCTTCTGTTCGTACAGCCGCCGTGTCGTCAACAGCACTTGGGCTTCGCTGTCTTGCAACATATAGAGCAAACGCTCGTTCGGATACGCGACATCAAGCGGAATATAGGCCCCGCCCGCCTTGAATATCCCAAGAACACCAATAATAAAACTAATCGAACGTTCGAACATGACACACACGAACGTCCCGGGCAACACGCCTTTTTCACACAGTTTTTCGGCAAGTGTTTCGCTCCTTGCGTCCAACTGAACATAGGTCAGTTGGCCGTCTCCCGCGACAACGGCGATTTCGTCCGGTTTAAGCAAGACATGTTTCGCGAAGACTTCCATAAACGTTTTACTTGTGTTCGCAAAGCGTTGTAATGAACGGGAGCAAGTCGCGTCAACTTTATCTCCTCCGCAAGCAAGACGCAATAAATCCTTGCGTTCCGACGAAGAAACAATGTTAATCAGGTCGCCGTCCACATCGCGGGATTCTTTCTGTATGGCCGTGCCGACGAATTGACATAATGCATCCAGAAAAATTTTGGCATCGCGTTCCGAATAAAGCGACGCATCGTACTCCGTCGTTACCTGATACCAATCACCACACGGAACGATTTCCACCGAAAACGGAAACTTCGGGTCCGAAGAATCAAAGTCGATTCGCTCTCCCGGCTTCCCGTCAAGTACGACCGTCCGGCCAAAACGCTCTTGCCAAATAAAGGCAATCTGCGGCGACAAGCCAAATTCCGATACCAACCGCGAATAAGGATACAAATCGTAATCCAAAGTTTCCAATAATTGCCGCTGGAGTGTTTCCGCGTGTTCAAGTAAAGTTCCACTTTCACGCGACAAGACAATCGGAAGCGTCTTGACAAACATGCCAATGGTCGATTCCAGCTCGCGATGTGTTCGACCACTTGAGACCGTTACGAACTGAACGACATCCTCCGAACACAAACGGCGCAAGACAAAACCGACCGACGTCATGAACAGCGAATTTTCCGTCAGCGCATGCTCGCGACAAAAGCGAACGACCTCACCGCGGGCAAGTGTGCGCTCGGCTCGACCGATTCCCGAAATACCGTCGCCAGACGTAAAGGACGGGAACTCCGTCGACGATACTCCTTCGAGTAAACCGGTGAAATATTGGCAAGACGCGTCGATATAAGTCTGATCTGCCTGATTGGCTTCGTAAAGCGACTCGTCAAAAGCGGTAAACCGCTCTTGCTCAATTGACTGCCCGGCAAAACAGCGGCTCAATTCTTCCCAAAATATATCCGCTGATACTCCGTCAAACGCTATGTGATGAACATCGACAAACAAACTTGTTCCACGCGGCGAAAGGCATATCGTTACCCGATACAGCAGGTCCGTTTCCAAATCAAAAGGACGTATGCGACTTTGAAAGAAAGCATAACCAGGGTCTTTTTGCAATCGAACGACCTCAATTTCACACGGCTCATCGTCCCGCCGAATCCACAGCGGACGACCTTGTGCATCAAGCGAGATTCCCGCCTTGAGTATCGGGTGCGCGTCGATCACTCTTTCAAGGACGGCACGCAACCGATCCGGATCGACCGCCGCAAAACGATAACACTCCGGATGATTGTACTGTGTGCTCTTGGGACGCAGACGCCACTGGACATAAAGTCCTTCCTGATTCGAGGCAAGTTGATACTGCTTTTGCTTCTGATAAGGACCATGGTCAGCCAGTTCACCTTCGGTAAGTCGGGCAAGCTCTCGTATGGTCGAATGACGCAAAATATCACGCGTGGAAATCGGCCAATCCAGACGCTTTTGAATTTGCGTCGCCAAACGAATGGCCGTCATCGATGTTAAACCGATCGACATGAGATTGGTCGTCACGCCAAAAGAGGTCCCCCCAAAAACTTCCATCGTCAAGTCCAGCAGCTTCTGTTCCCGAGACGAGGCAGGAACAACTATAACCGCCGTTTGCAATCGCGGTTCCGGAAGCGAGTTGCGATCTATCTTGCCGTTGGGCGTCAAAGGCATTTGCACCAAACGCGTGTACACGGTCGGCACCATGTATTCCGTGAGTCCGGCCGACAAAAAACTTCCCAAATCCGTCTCGTCAATAACGCGATCCGAAACATAATAGGCACACAGATGTTGCGTTGATCCAAGCTCACGAACGACCACAACGCATGATCGCACCTGCGGATATTTCGCAAGAACACATTCGATTTCTCCAAGCTCAATTCGAATGCCCCGAAGCTTGACCTGATGATCGATTCGACCCAAACATTCCAGTTCGCCGTCTTCATTCCAGCGCGCAAGGTCGCCCGTGCGATACATTGTAATGTCATCGCCGCCGTCACTCCACGGATTAACGACAAATTTCTCCGCGGTAAGGTCCGCCCGATTCCAATATTCCCGCGCAATTTGACGACCTGCGAAACACAATTCCCCCACCGCGCCTCGCGGGACAAGCCGCCCCACGCGACTGACGATAAACGCCCGCGCGTTCGGGACCGGTCGACCGATCGGAATCACTGCCGTGTCTTTCGCCTGATCAACAACATGAAATGTCGCGTTCACCGTAAACTCGGTTGGCCCGTAACCGTTGATCAGTTGCGTTTGACATTTGCGAATCGGCTTCATCGTCTCGCCGCCAAAAATCGTAAAACGAAGCGGCGGAGCATACTGCTCGAACAGTTCCATTCCCAATTGTGTCGGAAATTTCGCCGCCGTGATTCCATGCTCTTGAATAT
>JAQVID010000263.1 GCA_028695865.1 Thermoguttaceae bacterium
GCCGCCGACCGGTTAATTATCCGCGAATAGAAAAGCCACCGATCGAGTTACCAGCCCTTTGGCGGGATGATGTTCAAATACCAACAGATAAGGGAAAAGAGAAACTGGAGTTGTCGAGGATTAGAAAGAGCGTCGAAACCGGATTGCCTTATGGTTCGAGTGGCTGGCTGAATAAAGCGGTAAAGGTCCTTGGTCTGGAATCACTGCTCAATCCCAAAGGTCGACCAAAAAAGGAGATGTAAGAATAGAGTGTATTTATCTAATCTTGTTATATCCCCTATGTTGTGTAAACAACGGCAAAAATTACTCCCGACCCCTTTTTTCCTTCCCCTTTTTTCCTTAAATCTTTGGACCTTTGAATCCGAGGACCGTTCGGACATGCGGTACATGCGTTGTATCACACTTGCCTTGAAGCGTCATACGCGACACGCCTGGCTTGAGAAGCAATTTGCCCTGAACCGATACGCGACCGATTTCTTTACCAACATGGTCGCATACGGCCGCGTCTTTTCCACCTGTCCACTCCATATAATGACCGCTGGGAATCACGCCTTGAAAGACAATTTTACTATCATCACATGCAAGAGTGGGGTTCTCCAAATTGTATGTCTCAATCGGCAAAGCATAAAGCGTTTTGAATCGCAGGCCATCGGTTGGGCCAATGACCATCACGTTCACTTCGGAAACATAGGCAAAATGAACGAGTTCACGGTATTCATCGAAATAGGAACCGCAAGACTTTGGCCAATTCTCCTGTTTTCGCGTTCCATTGTCCGCCTCAATGAGTGTGAAATATCGCCAGCCGGTAAAATCGACGTCGATGAAGTGATCATTGTGCCCTGATACATATTGCGGCGGGGAATCAATTCGCACATTGATTTTTTGACCTTTCCCGTCGCCGTAAACCCAAAGTCCGAAAGCGCACTGCTTTTTCAAATTGAGTACAGGCTCAAATTTTCCGGTCGTTATTGCCTTGGGGGCTTTTGTCTCGTCGAAATCAATCAGCTTAATACACGTGTCCTGCGCAGGCTTGCCTGCCGTGTAACGGTTCTCAATTCTGATCGTCGGTGTTTGCGAAGCGAATGTATTGTTGACTTCGAACGATGTAAACGCGCTCCCGTCCGTCTTTTTCGAAAGACTCGACAAAGACGAGGAATAGTCCGCGCGGCGAAAATACCAATCGCGCATGTCACTGGCCGACGATTCAAGAATGAAATGCTTGCCCGGTGCCTTGAGCAATTTGAGCTGGTCCGGTGTTAACGAATGTTTGCGTTGGAAAAGACAATATTTATTGAGAATTTCGCCGTTTTTAAACGCAAGCGGCGCGGTATTGTCGAGCGAAATATCCAAATAGGAAAGGCCATAATCCCAGGCAAATGTTTTGGTTCCAAGATAATGAACGTCTTCCGGGAAAAGCGGAGGGCACTGGAGCATGCTCATCGTATCGGCCTTTGAGGGGCATAATGCCATCCAGCCCATATGACCGGGCAAATAGTATCGATCAGCGAGCTTTTCCAATGTCGTGACATGCTGGTCAAAATACGGCTGGAAGCCGCGCCGGGCATAATCCCATTCTCCCACTCTCGACATCGGGTACCACGAAAAACAGTAGTCCATGACCGGTACACGCTTGACGCCTTTGAGTATTTCGTTAATGAAAAACGCGTCATAATACGGGACATATTCAGGACATTCCGATGAAGCTCTGGTCCCGTCGAGCGCGTCCAGATAGATCATGCTGAAGCCGCCTTCATTGTATGCCTTGGCCGTTTCGGCCGCGACTTCACGAACAAGATCGCTGCCCGGTCTGGAACAAAACATGTTGAACTTTTGCATAATCTGTCCAACCGGCGAGCCCTTTTTGTGCGACGACGCGACCGTGCCAAAAGCTCCGCGTTCGCACTGCGTAAAGCCGAACGGAGCCGTCTTGTTCGCTCCACCGAACTTGATCAATTCGTCGCCGATTCGAATGACGACACTGTTGGTTATCGTAAAGCCGGTTATGGTTGAAATATCGGCAGTCGATTCGAGAACCGCAAGCGAAGTCTGCTTCGCGTCAATATCGGCATTGAGCGTCATTCGCCGCATGATCATTAAATCTTTATGCGGAACTGGTGTGACAAATTTGGAGTTGAATGTTACAAAATGCGCATAAGTCAAAATTCCGGTAATTATTCCGTGCTTGTTGAATTCCTGAGAAACCTCGCGGAAATCGGATATGCCGTCAGGATACGCGCTCTTGTTAAAAACGAAATCGGAATGGCGAAACGGATTCCCCTGATGAAAATAAATCTGGTTGATTCCAAATTTGGACAAATGCTTGCACCATGCTTCCACTTCGTTTTTCTTAATCGCGGTACTCGTAATAATATAGTTGCCCCGCGAACGAACATCGTCCAGCGCAAAGGGGCCCCCTGCCACGTTTATGGGCATTTCGCCCTTTTTGATTTGAGACACAATTGCCTTCATGGCGTTACGCAATCGGGCTTGTGGTATTCCAATCACCGCCATTTGGGCGTCTTGATACCCCAGTTTACGATAAATGATCCCCCCGAGTGTACGACTTCGGCCCGGGAATTCTCGCATCGTAACATTAAGCGTCATCGCCATCGACGTACCGCCAAATAATGAGTCGTCCAGCGGCTGCGTCTTGAGAAGACATCGGGCAAAGGTCAAGGAAAAGAAGTTGCCGTCAACCTTGACGACGCGAAACACAATCGCTTCTTTCCCGCATTTGATCTCCAGAACGGCTTTGACTTCCGAGACTTTTTTGCCGTCTGTAAAAGAAATGTGATACAGCCCGTTTTTCATTTCAACTTTACACGAGTGAAGCGATGTTTTTGCCGCGTCGCTGTGAACATTAAAATCGGCGTGAACTCCGTGATCGGCAAATGAATCCGATTTATCGCGGGCAATCTGAAGTGTACAAAACCAGTTGTCCGAACGATCCTGTAAATCGGAACCGTCACGCTTGTCGATAAAACCGCCGACCGTCCCATCGGACTTCACAATATACTTTAGCCAGTCGGTTTGAAATACGAACTCACCTGATTCCGCCGCGAACGAGCAAATCGTTGTTCCCAGTATAATCAGAGCCAAAAACAGACTACTGCACAGTCTCATGCCTTGATCCCTTTCCCTATTATTTGACGAAATCTTTCTTTAAAAAGAACAATCTGGCGATCATAATGAATGCCGCACCCGCGAGGTAAAAAACGGCCAGCGAGGAAAAACCCAATCTCATCGAAAGGTGTTGATTCATCCATCCCAGAACGGGAGGGGCAAACGACCCGATAATGAACGCTCCGCAGCAGAATATTCCCGTTGCCGCGGCGTGAAATCGCGGTTCAACCACATCGTAAATCGCGGCAAAAAAGTTGGAGTCATACACCCCTTGAGCCATTCCGTAAAAGAACAGGGCAGTGCAACAGGCGACCAGTCCAAATTGAGGCGCATAAGCAACCAGCAGAACAAACGGAGCCGCCATTGCCAATCCGATGCAATTCATCTCCATACGAAAAGCCGGACGCTTTTTGGCGATGCGATCTGAAATGCGACTTGCAATGGTAATGCCGACCAAAGCTCCGGCGAAGAACCAGAATACGGCGTGGAACGCGGCGGTCGTCGAAGTTAATGAGGTAAACGATTCTTTCAAGTAGTCCGTCATCCAGGTCTTGTAACCGTTGGCACCATAAAGACACATGCCAAAACCAAGTGTCATAAGAAGGAACGAAGGCTTTGAGAGAATCGCAATAACAAGCTCCACGAAGGTCGTCTTTCCGGCGGGAACCGAAGGAGCTGAAGTTGTTTGACCGGTGGTGATTTCTTTCTCTCCGGGAGCTGTTGCCTGGTTGGAGACTTTGGCCTCTGAAGGCGTATCCCGCAGGAAAAACAAAAGTACAAAAAACCAAAAAATCCCAAAAGCACCAAAAAACAGAAACGCCCAGCGCCAACTTCCTGCGCCAAGTCCGCTCACCCAACCGGAAACGCAACTGCAAATCACAATACCGATGTATAACGCCATTTGATAAATCGACAGGGCGGTGGAACGGGTTTCCTTGTGAAACTGCGCGATTAACGAAGTTGACGGCGAGGGCACCATACTTTGACCAATTGCGTTCAGAACACTGTACGTGATGAGCAACAGACCGATCGTCGTCGCAAAGCCGGAAATGAAGATACCGACAGAAAACAGAAGCGTGCCCAGGACCAGAACCCATTTGCGCCGCAAAAGGTCTGCTGTTATTCCCGCAAACGGAACGGCAAACGCGTAAACAAGTACGAAGGTACTCACGACCAAACCAAGCTGGACATCGGTAACGCCCTCTGTCGAAAAATACGCTTTGATTTGCGGAAGCATGGCACCATACATCTGACGTGTTCCCTGCTGAAGGAAATACGTTACCCATAAGAGTGCCAAAAGCCACCATTTGTAATTATCTTTTTTTTCCGGCATCATTTCATATTACCTTTTCGCTAAAGTTACAATTCGATTCGTTGTTGCGCTTCGCCGCTCGGCGCAGACAAGTTGAATGGACGATCGTGCGTCGTCAGGCGTCAGAATTTGCGATTTTACCGTTCCGTTTATAAGCGAAAGAAAATACAAAACTTCCGCTTCATACCCTGTCGCCTTTTGGAGTTTTGGCTCGAATGGTTTTCCCTTGGCCGGATAGATCGTAAGAGGCTGTTTGGCTTTGCTGTTCATGACGGCAACGGCGTCGTCGAATACCACTTTCGCTTCGGAACCAAAAAGATAGGTCGCCGGCATGGCCCAACTTACGTTCGACGTTATGACTTTATTGGCAAAACCATAGATTGTCGAAAGATGATCAGTTAACCCGTCGGCGCGAACGTGTGCACGACTTGAAACCGTTTCCGGCATGCCAAACAGGTAGTTCACCATGTCCGCGTCATGAATATGCAGGTCAAAAACGACACCGCCCGACTTGCTTTCGTCCAAAAACCATGAATTCCCGTTATTGTTCCAGCCCGGTGCCGCCGCAAAACGGGAGAAATCGCCCGCCTTCACCTGACCGAATCGGCCGGAATCAATGAGCTGTTTTATATAAACGTACTCCGGCCAAAATCGAAGACATTGCGCAATCAAAAATTGCCCCGGGGCTTTCTTCGCCGCCGCAAGCATGGCATCACACTCTTTGAGCGTCAGTGCCATCGGTTTTTCACAAAGTACATGATAACCCGCCGCGAGCGCTTTTTGACACGTGGACGGATGCAACGGGGTCGGCAATGTAATGTCGACAATATCAAAACCTCCGCTTTGGATCATCGCGTCAAAATCGTCAAAAATTTCAATTCCGGGAAAATCGGTCGTTGTATCGGTTCCGGCCTGATTTCCCGCTTTTGCCGTTTTCAGTTGGGCAAGATTCGAATCGCAAATCGCGGTGACTTTCGCGCCTCTGGCTTTTTTCCAAGCGCCGAAATGCATGCGACCCATAAAACCAAAACCAACTGTTGCAACTTTCTTCATAAATAGTACTCTTCCTCTCTCGACGCAATTGCGTCAGTTACTGTTTTTTCGCCATTTGATCTTGCCGTTTACAATGGTGATCTGCGGTTCAAGCTTTCCATTCGTCAAGACGATGTCCGCCATGTACCTGGTTTGAAGGCGACCACGG
>JAQVID010000264.1 GCA_028695865.1 Thermoguttaceae bacterium
ATAAACCTGTATTGAACGAGACTCTGCCGGAACTTAAAAGAGGACAGCCTGTCTATTTGAGAATATCTCGCCAGGTGTCAACGTTCCGGTAACATATTGAGAAAGAGAAAACAGCATGTTATACTACGCAAAAATCCGTGGTCGAATGTGTGGACCGTTTCCCGTCGAAACCGTGCTGGAAATGATTTCACGCGGACAAGTGGGACGGACCAGTCAGGTTTCGACCGATGGAATGACCTGGTGTCTGGCCGGTCAACGTGAAGACCTCTATCCTGCCGATCGTTCGACCGACGAGTCTGGTCATTCATCAGAGGCGGCCGTCGGAATGCCCCTTTCGACGACGAAGCAATGGTATGTCAGTAACGACGGAAAGACGGGCACGGGTCCTTATTCGCAGCAGGAAATATCTTCTTTATATCAGAAGCAGCAGTTCTATGCCGATTCGCTTGTGTGGATGGACGGCGTGAATCCGGCTCCGCTCAAGAGTTCTCCTGATTTCGCGTTTTTATTCCAGGCCCCTCAAGGTGCTGCCGGGTATTCTACCGCCAGTACAATCGGATTGCAATCAGAGCCGGGTTATGGCAGCTCGGGGCAGAACGCGTTCGCGCAGGAAACGGCAGCGGCAGCGAGTCCTTCCGCCGGGTTGCCTGATACCGTTATTCAGGTCTTGGCACGGCCAATCGCGTGGGTACTTACGGTCAATCTGTTTTTGTCTCTGGCTGTCGTCGGGGAAGTTATATGTTATATACTTTTCATACGCATGTTGATAGAGGAGGAATTTCACAGCGGTGCGGTGGCTGTTACCATTGTAGGATTGTTTGTTGTCTTTGCTTTTTCCGTTTGGATTGTCGTGGAGCATTGGCGATATTTCAATTCACTTCAAGCTTTTGGTAAAGAATCAACGGCAATAAAGCTGATTGCAGTGGGGCGCCGACTCCATTCGCTTTGGCGCACCTGGTCTTTTTTTATGTTCTATCTTTTGGTTGCTTCCATTATATCTCTCATTGTTGCCGTGCTTGTCACTTCGTGATTGTCAGGATATTATATTATGAACAAGATTCCTCCCGTTTATGTTGAAGAAAACCAGTATCCCCTTTCCTGGGAAAGAAACGATATAGAGCAAAAAATTGGTTTAGGCGGCGGACGGTATACAACGGTCAGTATGCCGCTGACGTTATTCATGTCGTTGATTGCCACGGTCATTTTTTACGCCATTGTCTTTGCCATACCGGCCAATTGGTTTGTCGATATGTTTACTCAGCGGGGGATAACGCCGTATCCTACTGTTTTTCTCGGCTTTTGGACCGCGTTTATTCTCTTGATCAAACAAAAAAAAGTCCGGCACCAGCGAACGACGCTTGGCTACTCCATTCTGCCGGCTTCCCGGGACTTTGTTCTGACCCCGCTGACCGTGGACGTCGTTCTGAAGAAAATACATGAAATTGCCGAGAACCCCGGCGATTTCGTCTTGTATCACCGGATCATGTTGACTCTTTCAAACTTGCGAAACATCGGTAAAGTTTCGGATGTTGATAATCTTTTGCGTTCCCAGGCGGAGCAGGACGAAAACACGATGGAAACAAGTTATACCATGCTCAACGGTTTTTTATGGGCCATTCCGATTCTGGGGTTCGTTGGAACTGTCTTGGGCCTTTCGTCGGCTATTGGCAACTTCGGCAGCGTTTTGACCACCGAAGCCGATTTGTCCCAACTCATTCCCACCCTGAAACTGGTGACCGGCGGTCTTTCAACGGCGTTCGAGACCACACTCATCGCGCTGGTTATTGCCCTCTTTTTGCAGCTCTATGCCACGGGTGTTAAAAAGTCTGAAGAGGAATTCCTTGATGAGTGCTCCGAATACTGCTCCGTGAACATTGTCTCGCGTTTGCGTATGGACTATGGCGACCGCGCCGATTGACCACGCGGCCGATTCTTTAGCTTTGGCGGTGTCTCCCCGTCTGCCTTCCGAAAAACGGGAAATTCAGACCGCGACACGAAAAGCAAGACGAAGCAAGACGAAGCAAGAGAGTGTGTTCAATCAATGTTCGGCGGCACGACAAAAAAGTGTCCCTGCGGGTGCATGCACAGCGGACAGATATCCGGCGCGAAGCGGCCTTTGTGCGTGTAGCCGCAAACCTGGCATTGCCATAGTACTTCGTCTTCGCACTGGAAAACGCTTCGGTTCTTGAAGTAATTCAGATAGTAGTCGAATCGTTTTTTGTGTGCTTCTTCCGCAATGCAGATATTGGCATAGAGCTCGGCAATGGCCGGGAAATGCTCCTCCTGCGCGATTTGGGCGAACCGGGGATAGATTTCCGAAAACTCCATAAGCTCCTGATCGGAGGCGTAGCCAAGATTCTGCGTTGTACTGCCCGCGGCCCCCGCAACGAATTTGTCGCCGCAGACGCAGAGCGTTCCTCCTTCGAGAAGCTCGTAAAATTTCTCGCCGTGCATTTGCTCCTGGCTGGCCGTGAGGGCAAAAACTTCGGCAACCTCAATATAGCCCTGTTTGCGCGCGTGCTTGGAATAAAACGTGTACCGATTCCGCGCGTTGGATTCGTACGCAAAAGAGATCATAACATTCTTTTCTGTTTCGGTTCCTTTGATAAGAGGCATATAAAATTCCTTGTGGTGGTGCGATTTATATCGCGGATACTCAATACATTTTGACGAACAATGGCCTTGTCCCAGACCGTGTTTCTGTGAATATGCCCCTTGATTGTGCCCTGTTGCGCCAAGGTGTAAAACTTTCAGGCGATCGCGTGACCGTTTGCGGTAAGTAATCTGAACCCACGATTTCCGAATTTTCAAACGGCATGAGTTTACAGACGCCCGAAAATGTCCATTCACGAACGATTTTGTAACCACGGATATCACGGATGAACACAGATGATTTTCTGTGATTATTTTGTCACGCAAAGCCGCAGAGACGCCAAGGGCGTTACCACGCCATTGATTACATTTGTCCTTTGCCTGCTGCTTTAAGAAAGGAAAGAAACAATAGATCTTTTTCTCCTTCTCTTTGCGGCTAGCGTACCTTTGCGTGAAGTACATTTTAAAAAAGATAAATCATGAAGTTGGTGTTATCAAAAGACTATCCGTGACTATCCGTGTTATCCGTGGTTTCACTTTATATCCGTGAACGGGTACTCCGAAAATATCCACGCGGTTCCTGGTTGGTTTGCAAGCGATTCCGCAGGGGGTATACCGGCGTGAGCCTGTGGGGCAATGCCCTTGAGACGAAAACAGTTGCAAGTCTTGACAAGGGTCGGGTAATATCGATAATGATGTTTACGATGTTGCAACAGGAAAAACGTGAAAAGGCCGTCAGCGGGTGCCCTGTTTGTCGACCGCGAAACAGTGTTTTGTTTTCACCAGTACCTGGTTACACAAACAAACAGCAGTGGTATTTTGTTCGCTCAACAAGACGCGGGTGTCTGTTTAAGAAGGATGCGGACGAGACATCCGCGTTTGCGTGCCTGTCTGTTCCCGGCCCCGTTTCCTGTTTGTTCCCCCCCCGGAAAAAATGTTTTGAGATCGCGGATCAGGAGAGATTACCCATGAAACAAACGTGTTCCTTTATCCTTTTCGTATTCCTTTGTGTTGCGGCCGTATCAAGTACCTTCGCGGCGGGAAAGCCGGAATTTATTCGAGTCAGCAAAGAGAATCCCGCGTATTTCGAGTATGGTGATGGAACTCCTTATATTCCCATCGGCGTTAATCTTTGCATACTCCGTGAGTACAATGCCGATGGCGTCATGGAGTTCATCGATGATGAAGCTCGCGGACTGGCCAAGATGGAATTTTATTTTCAGCAGCTTGCGAAAAACGGCGGGAACTACTGCCGTATTTGGCTCGGGAGCAAGTTCTTCGAAATTGAACGAACTTCGCCCGGCAAGTACGAAGAGGCGTATATTCAGCGATTTGCGAAAGTCCTGAAACTTGCGGAAAAATACGATATTCGCCTCAAACTTTGTATTGAGCATTATCGAACCGTCAAACCAGGCGGTAAGGTCGGTAGTGAGATTTTTCTGCGAAACGCTTATGTAACCGATCCTCCGCTGAGTATGAAAAAGTTCATGGATTCGCCCGCGTTCGATCAGTATTATCTGAACCGCTGCAAGGTTTTTGCCGAGCGATTCAGCGACAATCCTTATGTTTTCGCCTGGGAACTTTGGAATGAAGTCAACTGCATTCCGAACTTCATTGACTGGACGGCTGAAATGCTTCCGCGGGTCCACAAGATGTTTCCCAAACAGATGGTTATTCAGTCGCTTGGAAGTTACGATAAGGCCAAATATATCGACATGTATCGTAAAATCGTGACGATGAAAGACAACGATATCGCGCAGGTTCATCGTTATCTTGATCCCGGGGCACAGCTCGATGTCTGCCGCGGTCCGATGGATAGCCTTGCCGCCGACATGACGGCCTCTTTACTCAAAATGAATCCGGGAAAACCGGTCCTTACAGCCGAGATGGGCGCCGTCCAATGGCGGCACGCGGGCCCCTCGGAACTGTATGATCTTGACCACGAGGGTATTCTGCTGCACGACGTTCTCTTTACCCCATTCTTCTGCGGCGCGGCGGGAAGCGGCCACTGCTGGCACTGGTATCGATACATTGAAAAGCAGAATCTCTGGTGGCACATTGGCCGTTTTTCCAAAGCGATTGCGGGTGTCAATCCTATCAAGGAACGATTCGAACCGTTTCAAAACAAATACGATTTCTACAAGATTTACGGGTTGAAAGGCAAGACGGTGTCGCTCTTGTGGTTACGCAGTCAGAAAGACAACTGGAAGACTGAACTCATCGAAAAGAAAAAACCGGAGACGTTCCGTAATTTCGACGTTGACATTACCGGTTTGCCCCGTCCAAAAAATACGGCTGTTCTGTACGATCCGTGGACCGATACGGAAACGCCGCTCAAAATCGTGGACGGTAAAGTGCGTGTACCTCAAATGACCCGTTCGACCGTCCTTCGCGTTCAGTAGCGTTTTATTCAACAGAGTTTTTGGAACGGTTCGCACGCAATATTGCCTTGCCGTGATTTTGTCTTGCGTAAAAAACAAACGTTTGTCCCGCGGTGATGGGCGATGTGCCCGTAAACGGTTGCGATTTATCTTCGTATTCGCAGGTGGTGAAAGCAGGTGATGAAAGCGGATGATGAAAACAGGAGATGAAAGCAGGTGATGAAAGCAGGTGATGAAAGCAGGACAGACGCGGTGTGTTCGCGTCGTGGTCCTGCCAAATGTTAAACGCCTTTCCCCTTGGAGAGATCACGCGGCTTGATCAGCGACACCTTGTGTGCCGGTAGTGATTACTGATCGAATACTTCGGTCTTGCCCCCCACGTTCACGATATATTTACCGTCCGCGTGTTTGAGTGAAACAGGGAGCTTGGCCGCGCCGTCGTCCAAAAGTTGAATGACATTCAAATACACGGTGGTATCCTTGGGAGTCTTGCTCGAAAATTGTATTCTGTGCCCCTCCAGTTCGGGCAGGTTTCGCGGAGGAATCTGCATGGCGTAATCGAAAATATGATTGGCCTGCTCGCCGGAACAGATTTTGACGGCACGATCGCTTGCCTTGGGTAATAAAGCGGTAAGTGCCATGCGGC
>JAQVID010000265.1 GCA_028695865.1 Thermoguttaceae bacterium
ATTTGCTTCAGGAAATGCGACGGCACGGTTCCGTGAAGAACCACGGTACCGCTTTCAACTTCCCAACGGAGTCGGGACCCAAGCAGATAAGGATTTTTGTCGAACGCCCTGGATACTTTCTTTCGGAGCAACGAGTCCATGAATATATATCTTCCTTTGTCAAGTGTTGAATGTGAAGCAACTGCCTCGTGTTGAATAGTGTCTTGGAACTGAATATTGTCGTGTGGAAGACCAAAGCGGCTTCCCAATGCGGAAGTTTAGGTTCCTTACCGCGGAACAGCAACTTTTCCCCCGGATTTTGCAATAAATACACGCCGACCAGTACTTTTTATACCCCGGATTCTTCAATTTTCAGTGATTCATTCCCCGTTTAACCACTGGAAAACAGAGGGATACAGGCCGCGTTGCGAAAAATCAGGCAAAAGAAATCTCCCTGTTCGGCGGTCCATATCGATGTGAATTTGAACGGAAATATCAAAGCAAAAGGACAAAAAATCTAAAGTTTTCGTTGTTCAAACCCAAGTAATCTTGCCCTTTTATCGCAAAAGGATAAAATAGAGTATAATAAGTGAAAAAACGAAACTCGCGTCACATTTTGCGGTTAAAAAGTTTATGTTCAAATATGACGTCACAACAGCGCGAGTTGACATGCTCTCAAACCAAACAGGAGAGAAACAATGGCACAACACGAAATTGACACTGTATTTACGAAGTTTTTTTTCTTCCTTCAGAAGCTTCACGAAAAAGCTTTGAAAATGTCTGGGACAAAGCACGTTGAGCTAATGGAAACGCTCACACACCGACAAGGTCAAGTTTTCTTTATTGTCGGATCGCTGAAAAAAGAGTATCCGGAAGGAATGCGAATCCCTGAATTGGCCGGTTATCTGCAGCTCTCTTCCGGTATGACATCGACGATTATAAATGAGATGATCGAAAAAGACCTTCTGGCCTGGGTGGGTCATCCGGAGGATCGACGCGTTATTCGTGTTACACTGTCCGTTTTGGGAACAACAATTTTTCAACTTTTCAATGAAAAAATTGTCGAAATCTCCGAGAGAAAGCTTAATGAGTTGCCGGACGAGTTGCGCACCAGTTTTATCGAAGCCGTTCATCTGCTTTGTCACGATTTCGACGAGTGATACCGGAAGACTCTTTGAAAATGTAAAAAAACGGTTTTACATGCTTTTTCATGTGGCGAGGCCTGAATGCCCCCGTTTTCCGAAAGCAAACGGGGAGGGAATGACCAAATTCGAAGGAATGGTCTAAAAAGCCCGCGTCCGGTTCACTTTCCGGAAAAAAGAAATCATCGCTCCGACTTGTCTGGCCTTGGCCGGATAAGCAAACTGAGCGACGATTTTGTGAGGAAAACTTCGTGTGTTTTCCTGTTTCTTTTTCGGGATTTACAGTTCAGACCGTCGATTATTATGCAGTTTTTGAATTCTCTCAATAATAGAACTGTGCATCTGGCTCACGCGGCTTTCGCTTAAGTCGAGTGTGGCGCCAATTTCTTTCATGGTCAGTTCTTCGAAGTAATACAGAATAATAATGAGTCGTTCGTTTTTGCTCAAGCCTCGTGTGCATATCCTGATAAGCTCGGTTCGGGCAAGTCGTTCGGTGGGGTCTTCGCCCCGGCGGTCGGCAATGGTCTCCAGTTCGGTAACGTCATTCTCGCCGGACTGGTCTTGCCAGCGTTTGTCCAGACTGGTGATATTGATTCGTTGGCTGTCAACAATGGTACGGCGTACCTCGTCGACCGGCAGTTCCAGGAATTGTGCGAGTTCATCTTCAGACGGTTTACGACCGAATCGCCCTTCCAATACTTTATAAGCTTCGTTGAGTTTACTTGATTTGGATCGTACTTGACGTGGGACCCAGTCCATCGAGCGTAACTCGTCAACCATGGCACCGCGAATTCGGGGAACGCAAAACGTCTCGAATTTGACGTTTCGGTCCAGATCATATGCGTTGATCGAATCGATCAAACCAAATGTTCCCGCCGAAATCAGGTCGTCCAACTCAATTTCATCCGGCAACTTGACCCTAATCCGCTCTGCCAAGTGTCGAACGATATACATATAACGCTCGATGAGGCGATTGCGGCAGTCCACGTTGGATGGGTCCTCTTTAAAGGCTGCCCAAGTAGCGTCGACTTCCGGCTGGGTCATCTGCTCGCCTACTGTTCGTTCCATATTTCTGCTTCCTTTAGCGCGTCTGCCAGAGCGCGCACCTGAATGACACTCAAACATGTGTCCCAACCCCTTATAAAAAGGTATGACTTTGTTTCCAATTCAGGATTGAACAATAACAATTTTTATGCAATCGGGAAAGAACAATTTCCAAAAATCCGCAAAGTATTGCCAAAATTTCGAAAAATATCTTTGTATCACCCCGTGCTTCGTCGTTATCGGAACTCCTTCTCTTGGAAATTGAGAGAAATAATATCCCCAACTTCCGCTTTCAACACTTTTTTGTTTATGGGAGCCGGTTGTTGGAATTAAATCGGTTATGCCGCAGATGAACATTTTGGGATGGCATAACCGGTTTTTCCGTCTTGCAGATGTCTCCACACAATGGGAGTATACACATTGTTTGTTAAATTGCGAACATTATGTAAAATAAGATGGTTTTCGATGTTATTTTGGTAATTCATAGCCGTATTTTTTGATATAACCACCCCATCGTTGTGAAATGGTTTCGGCTATTTCCGGCGCAATATCGAATTTATTCTTTTTATAACTCTTTTGTGTTGACGCATATTCGGCAAATCGGCTCTCGACACTTGTAAAGTCGCCCAAGTCAAGCGTCTGGTAAATCTTCCGCAAGACTTCTACAGGTTCCTTTACCAGTTCGTCATAAGCAACATCGATAAGCTGTCCCGGTTGAAGAAGGGACTGATCCGCTTCATACGCTTCATACATCAGTTCGAAATCGTGAAATATTTTTTCCTCAAGTCCTTTTCCTTTTGGATGTTGCAGTCCATGTACGCCGGAAAGTTTCATCCAAAGAGTGTAGGTCGAAGGAAACAGGGTATAAGGATTTCTGTTGATATGTACGAATTTTGCGTTCGGAAAACGTTCCAGAATGGTTCGAATGCGCCCTGTATGAGGAGGAGATTTCAAAACGATTCGTTTATTGTTTGCAAAGGTCAAGGACTTGAGAAACCACTCAAATGTATCAAGCCACTGTTTACGCTGTTTATCTGAAATATCGCGAAGGGTCAAATACGGAAGGTCAATGGGCGGCAAATTCGGATAAAGTACGCTCAAATAAGGACTCGGCAAGCCTGCCGCGCAAAGAGCGAACTCGTCTTCTTGTGGCCGATCCAGTCCGACAGCCATGTTATCCATCGGTCGCTTGGCCGGCATGAGCCATTGAACCCAAGGTCGAAACAGAGGGCCAGAGAAATTGAAATGCGTCGGCGCAAAACATGTATATGTATCAGAAAACGTAAATTGCTCATCGCGAATCAAGTACTCATGCAAAAGTGTGGTCACACTGCGCCAATGTCCGATCACGAACACCGGGTCAGCGACCAGTTGTGTTCGCCTGATTTTGCGGCTATTGAATATGGTTTCCATTGCGGCAAGTGACGAGTTGATCACGCTCAAGCCGGAAATGATTCCAAACATGCAGACTCGGGAAGGAGTGATCCGAAATCGACCGGACCACGACGCTTTTGCCCAAGCGGACATTGTCATACCATCCCAAAAGCGCGGATTCCAAAATTGATCGGCGCTTCCGCCTACTTCTTTTTGTTTGACTCGAACGTTTTCGTTGCCCATGATGTACCTCTCAAAGACCGCGTTTAGCGACCCTTATTGAAAGTTCTTGGAAAAATTATTTATCGTAAAAAAGAACGATTTGTGCTTCGGCTAGCGGTCTGGTGCCCGGCTTTCCGAAGGTAAACGGCGAACGCCCCAGGGAAAACAAGGAATCGGTTTTGAAAAAACTTAACGATAATACTTAACTTCTTTCCAGGCCAATGAATAGAGCACCGACTGCATCTGGAGAACCAATTCATGGGCAGGTTGCGGTTGGGTCATTCGTTGCAAGGGGATACCGGAAGGCGACATGAACTGAATGGTCGGCGTTCCTTTGATTTGCAAGTCTTCGCAGAGTTTTTCCGAACTCGGTTGGCCTGTATCGATCTGTACGCATACGAAATTTCGGGCAAAATCCCGAAACTTCGGATCAGACAGTGTTTCTCTTGTCATTTGACTACTGAAAACACATGTTTTCGACATAAAATAGACCAGTATGGGCTTATTTTCTTCGCGGGCCTGTTCCAAACCGGACCGATAGTCGGTCAAGAACAGCGGGGATAGTTCCTCGGTGGTCCGAACCGGTTTTTTCACCGTTTCTGTCACCGGACTAAAACCGCAGCCTGTAATCACGAAAAGCAAGCACAGGACTATAATTGTTGCATTTCCAATCTTGTTAACGACGTTCATATTCTCTTTCAAACGGGAGATTTCTCAAATCACTTCGCACCGAACAGTAAAAGCGGGCAACCTGTAATCACTCTTGTGACTACATTGGAAAGAAACCCCAACAAGGCCGACTGCGAAATCCATGCGCAGTTTCAGCGCTTAGCTCGACGCGAACTGTACTCGTTTTATCGCCCCGAATCAAGAGCAACTTGAAGAAACAATCGATATATAATTATTTTTTGCTGTTTTGGCGAAAAGACGCGGCAAACACGTAAAATACGTAGTATACACAAATTATTCGCTTCCATTTTTAAAGATTGTATCGATTTTTTGCTTTCGGTTATAGGAAGTGTAGCGATTGTTCCGAATATAGAAATGTGCGGTAGCACCACATAATCGGTACCAAACGAATTTTTTTGTCAACGGAGATTCGTAAAAACCTTGGTCAGATACAGTGATACAAATACACCATAATATATAATGAATGGACAAACGAGTATACCCTTCCACAGAATGGGGCACGTAACTATGACACGCAAATCAATATTATTTCCATCGAACGTGAAATCAGGAATATTTGTTTCCATGTTGTTGGGACGAAGTAAAAGAAATTGCCTATTGAGAATCGGAGCCGGTTTGCTTATTTCGTTTGCCGGAACGGTTTCCATGGTACAGGGACAAACGGAATCAAACGTTCAAGCGGAATCCGTAGGCCGATCCGGGTCCATTCTGACTTCGACCGATCATTACCTTACCGGTTTACCTGTGGTTCACCGACAACCGGAAAAGATTGCGCAAATTACGCCCCCACCGCAAAGAACTCAAGTTCCAAACGCGGCCGCCATCCCTCTTGGTCCTGTCGAAAAGCCCCAACAAGCGGTTTCTGTTGCTTCGAGTGGTCAAGCGGGAACAAGTAAATTATTACCCAACTTGACATCGGCAGTACCGGTTCCACCGTCACTTGAAAGTACGTCAATCCCCTATGTTGCCCCCAATAACGCGTCGATCCCTGCTGAAACATTGGAAGCGGCTCAAGAGCGGGCCGTATCCATGAGTCGCAAGCTTCAGGCCAGTGCGTTCAAGACGGATTCGGCGCGTGAGAAGATTGCGGCGGCCCGGGGAATTGGGCTGCCCAAAGTAGCCAATACAACGGTAGCGATGGCGCTCAATGAAGAGCCGGTCATT
>JAQVID010000266.1 GCA_028695865.1 Thermoguttaceae bacterium
CCCGCGTTTACATCTTCCGAAGGAGCGAGCATTTTTTTCGACAGCCGCGGATGATCAAACCAAACAAGTTCACTCTGGCCAAGTCGTTCAACGAAATGGAACGAAAGAGCGCGGTCCTGGTCCGTTTCGCTCTTGAGATCGACGGTATAGTATTCGGCCAACGCCGTCTTGTTGCATTGCCATTGAACAGAAACGTCAAACGCTTTGGCCTTGGAATCGCTGCCACCGGCACCCAAATAAATAAAGTCCGATCCGGCGCCTGTATTGCGAAGCTGCATGTATTGAGCAGGTAATTCTTCTTTCACCGGAAACGATGGAATGGAATCGAACAAGGCGGCGTTTTCAATTCCTTTGCATTCACTCACGAAATAATCTTTAAAAAACGCTTTACCGGTATGTGAACGGAACAAGCCGTATACCGAAAGTGATCGTATCGGTTTGGCCGGAAGAACGGTCAATTTCTTCGTTTGCCAATCGTGAGTTTGTGTTGCAAACGGCGAGGAGAGTCCCCATTCGGTGGAGCCGTCCATATAAACCATATCAATGTAAAGGGAGTAATTCGAATCGGGCGAGCTTCCGACTTTTTCCGCTTTGCTTGCCAGTGACGCAATAATCGGTCGGGCAATATCCTGTTTGAGTGTGATACCGGCACAGACGCCGCGACCAACTTTTCCGTCGTCGCCGTTATCGCAAACATAGATGTCACCCGGCTGCGTAACATATCCTTTTTCATATCCATGTAAACGGTCTTTTTGAACCAAATTGTCAGCAGGACCGGGCGTCCACTGAACACAAGTTCGAGCCGGCTGACCCGGGCGAATCGCTTCCGCGGCCAGAGTAGTAATACTCATGGCTGCCGCGACCAAAAAACAGACTCCAACAATGGTTTTTTTCATTTTTTGTCCAATTTCAATTTGAGGTTAAAATATTCACATGCCGAAACGAGAAGCTCGTTGCGACACATACCATGATCATGATACAGGAAGTTCTGTTGGTTTTGTTACAGCTTTCCTGTGGTAAGCAGTGTTCTTCCCGCGTTCCGAAAGATCACCGCAAACAGTAAAAAGCAAATGCAGCGGAAATATACTGCCGATACTTCAGTGTTCGGTGATTCGCTCTCCGTTTCCCTTCGCAAAACGGGAGACGCAGGCCGTACAACACAAGAAAACAAGCAAAATCGGCATGATCAAATTACCGACATTGATCGAAATAACGCATTGATCGAAACAACGCATTGATCGACTATTTGTCTTTGCTGTCCATCTGCTCTATTAAATGAACCAGTTGCTCCATGTTTTTGAAATAATCCTTTTCCAACGGAGTGTGAAAAACGACTTGCGTCTGCATGGTTTGAACCAGGGACTCGACGGTGCCCCGGCCGAACTCGGGTTGGACAATAATCGATTTTGCGCCGGACTCCTTGTATCGGGTCACAAACGCCGCCATGTCACGCGGCTTGGGGGAACGACCGCCCATTTCTATGGCGCATTGCTCCAAACCAAATTCCCGACAAAAATACCCATACGCCGGATGATAAACAAAAATCGTCCGCCCCTTAAGAAGTGCGACGCTTGCCCGAATCCGCTTTTGTAATTCTTCCAAACGGTCACGCAATCGCTCGGCATTCTCCTCAAAAAGAGCCCGGGAAGACGGTTTTATTTGCGAAAGTTCGTTTGCCATTCGCTTGACCATATCGCGCGTCATGTCCGGACTCATCCAGATATGAGGATCAATTCCATCGGTACCGCATTCGTGATTGCTTGACTGGTCGTGTTCGTGTTGCGAGTGTTCGTCATGAGTATCTTTGTTGTGATCATGCTTTTCGTCGTCGGCGTGCTCCTGACCGCTTTCGACTTGCTTGTGGTGCTGGGCCTCTTCAGACGGAGCAACTGTTTTTTCCGCGTCGGCATGCTGATGATCCGCATGAGAGCAACTCCCTTGAAGTGTTGCCAAACCCTCTCGAAGATCAATGATCTTCATCTTCGGGGAAACCGTTTTCAAACTCGGCAAAAACGATTCTTCCGAAGCAAGTCCGACACGGAAAAAAATTTCCTTGCCTGTCAGAGCGGCGGCTTTTCGCGGCGAAGGCGAAAACGTTTCAGGTTCCAGACCGGCAGGAACGAGCACATCAACCTGAACGCGGTCACCCCCAACTTGCTCGACAAGCCAGGCAATTGGTTCCACCGCAACGAGTACCGATATTTTACCATCGGTTCCTTGCCCCTTGTCGGGCGACACGATCTTCTCTTGTGGGGAACATCCGGTCTGACATCCCAAAATCATGACGACCATAAAAAACAGACCGGCTCCAAGAGTCGGTCCAAGAATATTTGATTCCATAAAATCCCGCTTTATTATACACATCGCTCAAATTCACGTCCCGGCACTGAAACCGAAGACCACAAAACACGAATCGCGTTGGGTCAGGTCGTTCCCCCCGGAGGAGCATCCGGCGGAGGCATGGGCGGACCGCCTTCGGGATTCATGCCCGGCTCTCCGCCTTGCCCTTGCACCGGTTCCGCCGGAGTCGCGGTAAAGCCGAGATCGTTTGCGAAAAGGTTCAACGAACTCTCCGGCTTGGGCGCCGCAACGCTTTTATCGGTAAAGGGATTTTCGTCTTTACCGCCCTTGAAGAGCGTATCGGTAACGTCAATTTTTGATTTTGCGCCTTGAGCTCCCTGTCCACCCATGCCAGGTTCTCCCGCCGGAGCACCATCCATGCCCGGATCACCCATCGGAGGACCACCGGCCATCGAGTCGCCGCCCATCATGGAATCACCACCGGCCATGGCGCCGCCGCCCATCATGGAATCAACGCCGGCCATGGCACCGCCGCCCATCATGGAATCACCGCCGGCCATGGCGCCGCCCCCCATCATGGAATCGCCGCCCATCATGTCGCCTCCCATGGAAGCACCCATTCCGGCATCGGGAGTCATCCCCCCGGCAGCGTCTTTCTTTCCTTTACCCAAAGTACCAACAGGAGTAAGTTTTCCTCCGCCCTGGACAATCATTCTTTCAAGCAGGTACGTTGAACCGGCAATGGGATTGTTTTCAAATTCTTTATAAGCATCGTCGGGATCATCTGCCCCGAAGAACGGTTCCTCATCGACGTAAATCTCGCCCGGGTCATATATATTGACAAACTTCTGGCCGTCCTTCGTAGGTCGGTCCATGGGGTCCTTATATTCGATACGGCTTTCCAGTTCTTTCAGACGAGCCTGTTCGGCGGTAGAGCGGGACGTTTTTCCGATTTCGTCACGGAAAAACTCAAATTCTTCATTATTCTCATCCGAAAGGTTCGGAACTTTCGCGACTTCAGTTTCGCCGCGTTCCGTGTAAGGACGAATGGGAGAGAACGACGGAAGCGAAGGATCACTCTGCTTGGTTGCCGCTTGAGGTGTTTGAGCTTGAGAACCTTCTTTGGCAATACGGTTTTCGGCGGCAATGTTCGCTTTTTGACGCTCCACGGTCTCACCGAACGTTCGAACCTGTTTTTGCTCCTCAAGTTTTCGCCACGCAAGACGTCCTGCGCGACGAATATCTTCAATCGCTGTTCGTTCATGGCCTTGTACGCGACTCAAAGCCCTGGAAACGTTGTAAAGTCGTCCCTTGGCTGTGTTTTCAAGATAAGAACCTTTTTGGAACGAATCTTTGGAACCAGCTTCGTTTCCTTGTCGCAATTGACACAAACCCTTAAGAAAATAGGGACGTGGGTCACTCGGATCGGCTTTCGAAGCCGCGCTAAAGGAAGTTTCCGCCTCGGCCAGGTGTCCATCGTAAAACTGGAACATTCCCTGACTATAGGGCGACGAAGACTGTGACTGTCCCGACGCAACCATTGGCTGCAACAGGCCAAAAACCGCAATCACGGAAAATAAAAATACTCCGGTTCGAATTTGCATAAAAACCTCTCCTGTAATGATCTGAGGCCAAATGAGGACAACGGATGACATCAACAGCAAAAAAATAATACTATTAGCAGTACTTATACTGCCGGTCTTATTTTTCTACCGATTCTTCAACTCGGCGATTCACACCCCGTTTACCTTCGGAAAACGGGGGCTTTAGGCCGCGCAACACGAAAAATCAAGTAAAATCAATATCATGCTGTAACATGACACCGTATGCCATGATGTATAACATTATACACGAATAACCCCCCTCTTTCAAGATTTGCGACCGGTTTTTCCGGTTGAGATTGAGTTTTTTTCTAAAATTTTTCTGCTTGTGGCGTTTGGCCCCCGATAAGTCGTCGCGTTCAGGCAGAGAACTTGTCCAAGCCAGGCATAGAGTCGCCGTCAAGGAAAATAATCATTCTTGCAAAATCCCGATGAAAAACCGGTAAAAACTTGACATTTAGCCCTATCTTGGTATTTTTAGCGCTATCGGGTTCCAGTCATAATACTTTGTCGTCGAGAAAAAATCGAGCGTTTGTGTCGTTGCTCGAAGTCTGCGACGATTCACATCCTGTTTAGAAAAGGGAAATTTGTGCAACACGTGATTTTAACACACAAGGCTTTTTTGAAAGCCGGCCTGTTCATCGCCTTGGGAGTCGCGACCGCGATTCTTCTGGACGGGGCTTACGGCCAGTCTGCCGCCGGTTCCCGCGACGAACACGGAGCAACGCAAGTTGAGGCCCAGATGAAATATCTGGAGCAACTTCAACAAGGAACGTATCCTGCGGCGATTCCTCCCGGGGTGGACGCCGAATACTGGAAGAGTCTTATTCCGGATGGGAATGAGACGACTCCGGCACGCGTGACGCTTGGCAAAAAACTCTACTTTGAGAAAAAGCTTTCACTCGACTCAACGGTTTCATGCGCAACATGCCATGATGTGACCCGCGGGTTCGGTGACGCTTTACCGACTTCCGAAGGGCTCGATAAAAAGACAGCCCAGGGAATGATGAAACAGTTTGGAACTCGTAATGCTCCGACAACGATGAATATCGCTTTGCTTCACACCATGTTTTGGGATGGACGTTCGCCCAGCGTGGAGCACCAGGCGATGCAACCGATCATCAACCCGGTTGAAATGGGCATGCCGGAGAAAGAAACGACGATCATTGCGAAGATCAAAGATGATCCGACGTACAAGAAGATGTTCCAGACGGCATACGGTCGCGATGTTAATTACAAGGATATTGGAAACGCGATTGCCGTTTTTGAGCGAACGTTCGTTTTTATGGACACTCCTTTTTCGAGATTCCTCAAAGGGGACGACAGCGCGATTTCTGAAGACGCCAAAGCCGGCTGGGTGCTGTTCAATCGTGAAGGCCGATGCAATTCGTGTCATCAGATCAGTCCGACCAATCCGCTTGGAACAGACAACAAGTTCCATAATATTGGTGTAGCGGCCAAGCACCAGGACTTTGCGAAACTGGCTTCGCAAGCGGTGTCGATTTTAACGTATGATTCATCCGAGGCCAAGCTCGACCAATTGGCTCTTTCAACCGATCTGGGCGAATTGGGGCGTTTCCTCGTGACGAAGAACACTTCCGACATGGGAGCTTTCCGTACGCCCATGCTCCTTAACGTTGGAATAACCGGCCCTTACATGCACGACGGTTCGTTCAAAACGCTTTGGGATGTCATTGATCATTACAACG
>JAQVID010000267.1 GCA_028695865.1 Thermoguttaceae bacterium
CTTGAACAGGTTGTAAAACGCTTCATACAAGTATTGTTGACCTGGTTCCGAACTGGCGCAAAGCCGGCGGCGTGGCGCAAAACCAATGCAGTCGGGATATTTTTTCAGAATCGGATCATCTTTTTCTATGGTCACGGCCGGTTCAATTGTAAAGATGTAAACGCGAATTCCATAGCGTTTGCACCGGGCGACCGTAGCGCGTAATTTTTCCAGACGCTTGGGACCATCGGGCGCGGCGTTTGGAGTAATCGAGGTCTTAACCAGGTCACTGATGCCGGCCTCTTTACCGCGCTGATTAAGTCCGCTGATCGCGATCCACAGGCCGTTCACCCCTTCATAAGCGATACGGTCCAAATAATTTTCCGGGTAGTAATCAATGTCGTCGATCAGTTCGTCGGGCGACATTCCCGGGTGGTTTCCTGCCCGATTGATCGGGGCAAAGAAACAGCGATTGATTCGGCGTTTAACGAACGGCTTACGATCGAATTTGCCGATTTTCAGGAAGGGGCCGTCGGCGGTCAGCATTTGGTCTTCAAGGAAGAAAATGCCGCGACGGATTCCTTCGATATCGGATGCCAGAATGCGACTGCCCGTCTTATTGACTTCGAGTGTGAACTGTTCACTGATATACCCGTCAACTTTTACCGTTTCGATTTTATAACCACCGGAAGAGCATTTCACCTGTCCGGCGTCCAGAAAATGTTCGAGATTGGCATACGCGGTTTCGAGTAATTTTTCCGGATCGGCAAACGACCTCACCACCGTAACGCCCGCCGAAAGGTTTGCTTCGTCGGACGCGGCGTTTCGAGCCTTCCAGTGATGATTGGTCCACATCGGTTTTCGCAAATCTTTCAAGAACGGCCAGTCCATGGAAGGTTGCGGAGGAAGCGTTGAGGTGTCAATCGCTCCTTTGGAAGTATATTGCAGTACTTGGGCAAAAACAGACGGACTGGCTACAAGACTCAAACAAAACAGCATGGCCGGTAGCAAGATTGATTTGTGTCGGTACATGTGAAACCTCTTTCGACAGTAATGTTTATAAAATCGTATATTCAGTTGATATGCAAGCGGAAATCGATGAACCCGGCGTCAGCTTGCGCAAGCTTGAACCGCACCCTTCGATTTCCATGAAACCGGAGGGATCGCAATAGCAGCTCAAATTCGTTCCAACTTCGGAAGGTAATTCTTTCGGGTCGGCGTCGGCAATATCAATCAAGTTTGGTTCGTCGGCAAGGTCACGCACAGACCGTTTGACCTTGAAACGATTCTGGAATCGATACTCAATCCACGGGACACTTGCCCCAAGACCAAGTTGAAAACGTTCCGGCGTCGATGGATCAACAACACAGAACGAGCCTTCGCGACGTCGCTGTTTTTCGCTCGAAGCGTACAGGTCCCACAAATCACCGTTGGCAGGCCATGGAAAACGAATTTCCGAACCTGGTCCTGAATCGAATTGACACAGCGACCAGGGAGCAAGTATGAATTGCTCTTCCGGAATCACCTGGGTACCCAAATATTTAATCGTCTCAACGACTTTTTGAACGAACCCGGCTGACGTTGGCTCAACGGCGATTGCCCGCTGAAACAGGCAGGGAAGACCCAAGCCGCGATTATTAATCAGATCAATCTCGGCTCGCATGGTACAAGCGCCGGCGTCTTGTTCGGCGATTTCCCAAACGGCTCCTGTAATTGCCGGTGGAACACGCCAAGAGCCCGTTCCATACTCGTAACCGAAACATGTTCCTTCCGGAGCGGGCCAAAGAGTATCGCCGCCCGGGTTCAAAAACGCGGTCATGTTGCACCGCCCTTCGACTGCCGAAACAACGACGCGATTGAGGACCTGATTGTCGTGAACGGCAAAAAGTCGTCCTTCCAGATCGAGTCCGGCAATCAGTCCGTTTTCGAGACTGCCGATCAAATATGTTCGCCGGCAGTTCTTGGTCATCAGATCAATAAATTGTTCACCGGTCATTTGAACATCGCCTTCCGCATATCTTCGAGAATGACGGCTTTCGCCTTATTACCATATTCAAGCGAGGCGTCTTTGGCGGTCTCGGAATACCACTTGGTCGGATTGTACAAACTCATATCAACTCCTTCAGGGCAGAAGGCCATCATGAGTGACGTTTCCTGAATGCCGGCATGATCGATGGGCCAATGCGATTGAGCTTCGGCACTCATGAACGGCAAAATGTGAATCCAACTAAAAGGATCGTCGCCGGTTGCGTGAGCTTCATAATAATCGGCGGAAGCGTTATCGCCCCACCAGCCGTCGCCACGCTGCTTTTCGATGTAAGCAAAAATCTCCTGACGCGCGGCAAGCTTGAACGCCAAGTCGGTCGGCATGCCATTTGCGAAATTCTCGCTTTGATGATGAACAAAAGCATAAATGTTTCGGAAACCGATACGGAGCAAGTTATAGAATAACTGCCGCCCGAACTGGAGCAGTACGGACGAATCGACGTGCATGCCTCCGTTGCGTTCAGGCTGCGCGACGGCATACGTTCCGGCACCGTAGAAGAATGGCGGCAGAACGACCAGCGGCTTTTCTTTTTCGAGCAATTCGAGCGCCCGTTGCGGAAGCAGGGTATCGACGCCCGGGGTCAAGTGTTCGCTGTGATATTCAATAACGCCAATGGCAATGGCAACAGGCGTATTATTATCAATAGCTTCACGAATTTGATTAGGAAACATAAGTTCATAACGCATTTGTTTACTCCTTTGTATAATGGTTAGCAATGTTTATCGCTTCATTCTAAACAATAGCAACGCGTATGTCAACAAAAATGGGACTTTTCGAGTGGAAAAAGAGAAAAAAGCGGGCAACTCACTGTTTTCGTTTCCCATATATCGCTTTACCTGGTTTTCGCTGCGTGGTCTACCCCCCGTTTTCCGAACGTAAACGGCGCGTTTTCCGCAGGTAAACGGGAAACCGATTGCCGAAAATTCAAGCATTGGTCGTACAAAACAAGTTGTTTAAGGACATGAGACGTCGGAGTCCGGCGAAAAGTGGACCACTACACTTGACTTTTCTCTCAACTTCGATTAAACTTGATTTTAAGAATTAAATGATTTATGGTGAACAGTGAATCGGGGTGTGTTCCCGATTCTTCCCATGAACCTCCGAAAACGACTGACGTCTTGCCCCATACGCATGACGTTTCGTTTTAATCATACTCTTTCCAAAAGAACGAAAAAACAATGGAAATCGCAATACTGTTTGGCATTGGACTCATTAGTCTTGGCGGTTTGGTTTCGGCCAGTTATTATACGCCCATTTATCGAATTAAAGACTGGGCGTGGATCACGTCATGGATTACGCTCCTGTTTTTTGCGTGGATTGTCCTGCCTGTTACGGCCGCCCTCCTTGTGACAAAAGGACATTTCTTTTCCATTATGGCCAGTTGTCCTCTCTTCTGCGTACTCATGACCCTGTTATTTGGCGTGTTACGCGGCTCGGGAGGGCTGATGAACGGGCTGTCGCTCCGGTTCTTGGGAATCAGCCTTGCCAACTCCATTTGTATTGGCGTTTGCGCAATTTTTGGGACGTTGGTTCCTCCGCTCATTGAGGGTAAATTCGTCGAATACTTTTCAAAACCGTCTGGCTGGATTGTCATCGGGGGGCTGGTGATCTGCGTCCTTGGAACTTCATTGTGCGGCTTGGCCGGCATGATGAAAGAAGAAGCCATGTCCAAAAATGAAAACGCAAATTCCAAACAGGACAATACCGAAACGACAAGTGTGTCGCAGAAGGAATTCGCTTTCGGCAAAGGCATTCTCATCGCTATTGGCGGTGGTATCATGAGTGCCTGTATGGCAATCGCGATCAAGTATGGCAAGCCAATCGACGAAGCGTCCGTGGTTGCCGGTACGCAAGAGGTTTTTAAATCGGTTCCCGCGCTCGTCCTGTCGATGGGCGGCGGCTATATTACCAATCTCATTTACGCTTTTATTGTCGCCTCGAAAAACAGGTCGTTCGGCGACTTTGTCATGAAAGACAAAGGGAGACTTCTTGCCAACATGTTTTGGGCCTTTTTGAGCGGACTTATGGTTTACGGTCAATATTTTCTATACGTCATGGGGTCCACCAAGCTTGGAAAACTCGAATTCGCAAGCTGGACAATCTTCATGACGGCCATTATTCTGTTCGGCGCCTTGTGGGGCTTGATCCTGCGAGAATGGAAAGGCTCCAATGCCAAAACACTTCTGTGTCTTTGGTCTGGAATCGCCATACTGCTTCTCTCTATCTGCATTATTTACATAGGACCAACGTTTGTCGCCGATTAATCGCACAAGAGAACGGCGTCGCTCAAGAGAACGGCGTCGCAATATCTGCATTGAACAAGCTGAAGCCGGAACTCCGGCTTCAGACATCGTTTTAGACAAGCCGATTGCTTTTGAGATTGAAAAACAACCGGCTTTCAAATTTAGAAACCAAGCTCGTAAATTTTGCCAATCGACTGACACAACGGGTCGCAGCCGGTTTCCGTAACGGCGATTCCTTTTTCCCAGCGAAGTCCGAAGTCCGGAGCGCTCAGGGACGTATCGATCTGGAACGTCATATTCGGTTCCAGCGGATAATTGGAAACGGTTTCCATCCAGGGAGACTCGACTTCGATCATCCCCGTACCATGGCACGGACCGTAAACGAAATTGTCTTTGTGTCCGGTATCGACAAACATCTGATAGAAGTTTTTGGCAATATCCGAAGCAAGAACACCTGCCTTGATTTGTTCCTGTGTCCAGAAATGGGCTTCTTTTCCGAATTCGACATAAGCGCGACGTTCGGGCGAAAGCTTGCCCATACAGACCGGAATACCAACGCTGGGGGAGTAACCGTCAACGCGGGCAGACAAATTCAGTTGTACCATATCGTTCTTGCCGATAACACGGTCAGGACGCGAACGGGAAATTGCGTGACTGGTTGATTTCTCGCAGAAAACGTACATCGGAAGACCTTCGTATTCGGCTCCCTTTTCGTAAATTGCCTGCTGGGCAATACCGACCATTTGACATTCGGTCACGCCCGGTTTGAGGGCTTCAATGACTTTTTGTGTCGCGTATTCGACAATCTTGAAGCCTTGACGCATGCACGCGATTTCGTTCGGGGACTTGATCTTGCGAAGTGTGACCATGATTTGGTCGCTGCGAACAATCTCCGCTTCCGGATAGCACTTTTTCAAACCGTCCATCATGACCATGGTCGTATCAAGCCAACTGGCAACGCCAATACGAATCTTGTCGCCTTTGACGCCGAGTGATTCGAAGACATCGCGGAACGTATTCGGATTGGCTTCCGGATAGGCCGGGTCGGCTGATTCGCGGTAATCCAAAAGAACGAAAATATTTTCCATATTACCATAATCGGCGGCGAAAATCTTGCTTTCCATGCCGACCATGAGAGCCGCTTTACCGGAAGCGGATATCGCGACTCCTGCCCGTTCGAACAGCGGCCAAAAACCGCTAAAATATCGGACGTTGGCAAAATCCGATTCGGTCGAGTTCACGACCAAAACATCAAGCCCCATGTCGGCGACTATTTTAGCCGCCTTGGCAATTCGTTCTTTGTACTCGTTCAACGGGATTTTCACGATATCCATA
>JAQVID010000268.1 GCA_028695865.1 Thermoguttaceae bacterium
TCACACCCCGCATAAAGAATCCCGCACCCCGGAGAGCGCGACCGCCTTTTTGGCTAAGCTCAAAGAATATGATATGACCGTTTCTTGTGTTTTCCTTGGTTTCGTCGGCGAAAGCTATGAAACGATTGAAATCGCGTCGAAAACAGTCGGCTTTGTTCCGCAAGCGACCCGGGCCGCCCGATTTGCCGAATCGCGAGAAATCTCCGACTTCGTGAAACTTTTGGGGGTCGAGGCGATTGGCGCGCACGTCGGTTTCGTTCCGCACGACCCGGCCAGTGCCGATTATAAGGACATGGTTTCTTCGATTCAGCAACTTTGCGATTATCTTAAAGGAAACGGTCAGCGACTTCATCTGGAAACAGGACAGGAAAAACCGGAAGCGTTACTTGCGTTTATTTCGGACGTCAATCGTGACAACCTGTTTATCAATTTTGACCCGGCCAATCTTATTCTTTACGGAATGGGCGACCCGATCGGTTCACTCAAAAAAGTTGGTCATTTGGTTCGAAGTGTTCACTGCAAAGACGCTACGACCACGACTGGCCGGCTTGGCATTGATTGGGGTTGTGAAGTTCCGTTCGGACAAGGTGAAGTCAACGCCGGGCTTTTCCTCAAAACGCTCAAAGAGATCGGATTTGAAGGTCCCATTACGATCGAGCGGGAAATTCCCGAAGAGCCAAGCCGTCAGAAACGGGAAATATCCCAAGCGCTTAATCTTATCCACGCGATTGAAGATCAGGTCTGGTAGACCGGTTTTACTCGTGTTTTGAATTTTTCGAAAGGATCATATATAACTATGCCGCGTATTTCAAAAACGTTTACTCATACGCTTGGTCGGGAGGAAGCCGCCAAGCGTCTTAAATCCGCAATTGCCCGGGAAAAAATCAAAAAGGCATTTGCCGTTTCCGAGCCGTCCGAGAATTGGATCGACGATTACCATTTGAATTATTCCATGAAGGTTTTCACGTATCCCATTGCCGGCGACCTGGTGATCAATGATGCGGATATTGTGGTCAATATTGAACTTCCGGTTGTCGCTGTCATGGTTACCGGCATGATTGAGGATCAATTACAGCAGCAGATGAAAGAATTTCTTACGTGATATGATGAAAATAGTCGTACTCGACGGTTATACCTTGAATCCGGGCGATTTGGATTGGGAACCACTGGCCCGGTTCGGTGAGTTGGCCGTTTACGATCGAACGCGTCCGGAAGAAGTCTATGACCGAATTGCAAAAGCTCAAGTTGTTTTTACCAACAAGGTCATACTTGACAAAACCATGATAGACCGGCTTGACCAGATCAAATTTATTGGCGTTTTGGCCACGGGTTATAATGTCGTCGATTTATCAGCGGCCAAGGCGAGAGGTATTATGGTTTCGAACATACCGGCCTATGGTACTGATTCCGTGGCGCAGTGGACGTTTGCCCACCTGCTCAATCTTGCTTCCCGAATTGCCGAGTCGAGCGGCGCGGTTCGCGCCGGTCAGTGGACGACTTCGCCCGATTTTTCTTTTTGGCGTGGACCGTTAATTGAACTGACAGGCAAGACGTTTGGACTTGTCGGATTTGGGGCCATTGGTCGGCGAGTGGCGACTATTGCTGCCGCGTTTGGCATGCGAGTCGTTGGATACAGTCGGCACCTTCAGCCGGGACAAGTGATTCACGGCGTTTCAAGTGTTGATCTTGACACCTTGCTGAAAACCAGCGATGTTGTTTCGCTTCACTGCCCGTTGAACGAGAACAGTCGCGGCATGATCAATGCGGCTGCCTTGGCCAAAATGAAGCCGGGTGCCTTTTTGATCAATACAGGACGCGGACCGCTTATTGATGAGCAAGCAGTGGCGGACGCCTTGGAATCAGGTCAGCTTGGCGGCTTTGGAGCCGATGTTCTTTCGACCGAACCCCCTTTGGCGGACAATCCGCTTTTATCCGCAAAGAACTGTTATCTTACTCCGCACAACGCGTGGGCTACGCGGGAAGCCCGCCAGCGGCTCCTCAATACGGCGTCGCAAAATCTGGAATCGTTCATTTCCGGATCGCCGCGAAACATCGTCAACGGACTCAACTGACTCAATACCATTCAATATAATTCAATTCAATTCAACTATAATCCAACAGGGAATGCAAGAATACAATGAAACGAATAACAACAATAGCTCTCTTGCTCGTTGTGCTGTGCGTTAGCTGGACGTGTATCGCTCAGGCTGATGTACGGGTTCCGAAAACGATCACCGATAACGCGGTTCTTCAGCGGGATGTTCCGGTCAACGTTTGGGGGTGGGCCGATCCGGGCGAAAAAGTCACCGTAACGTTTGGCAAAGCAACTGCACAAGCGACGACCGATCCTGATGGTCGGTGGATGGCGAAACTCCCGGCGATGGAAGCGGCGCTGGTCGGTAAAGACCTTGTTATTACCGGTAAGAACGTCCTCACGTTTCGCAATGTGGTCGTGGGAGAAGTGTGGGTTTGCGGCGGTCAGTCGAATATGGAACAGCCGCTCGACTCCTGGGGACAAGCTCGTCTGGCCTGCACGGAAGAAGAAGCCAACGGCGATTACAGTTACATCCGTTACAATCGGGCCGTGCACCTGCTGTCTGCCGAACCGCTTGAAGATGTTGAGTGTCCCGGATGGCTTGAATGCAAAAACGGTGACCAAAAACGTTGTACCGCCGCAGGTTTCCATTTTGCTGTTCGTTTGCACAAGGAACTTGGTGTTCCTGTCGGATTGATTGACGTTAATTGGGGAGGAAGTAAAATCGACTGGTGGGTACCCGACGAGGGTTGGAAACTTCTGCCGGAATTGGAATCTTATGTCGGTGATATGCAAAAGGCTCGCGACCTTGTTCTCAAGGCTCCCGATTACAAAAAAGCGACCGTTGGAATGTCTCGCAACGCTTATGCCAAGAAGAGCTCGAACTTGATTGGCGCCATGTACAACGCCATGATGGCCGCGTGGACCAAGTACACAATTCGCGGCGCAATCTGGTATCAAGGCTGTTCCAATACAGGGGACCGCGAAATGTATTACTATAAGCAAAAAGCGATGATCGCTCAATGGCGAAAGATTTGGGATCAGGGCGACTTCCCCTTCTACTGGGTACAGCTTGCCAACTTCACAGCCGTCGTTGACGATCCGAACGTTTCGAGCAACTGGCCCGCTCTTCGCGATGCGCAAACGAAATGTCTTGATGTCGCCAACACGGGACAGGCGGTCATTATTGACATTGGCGAAACAAACGACATTCACCCTCGTAACAAGTACGACGTGGGCAACCGTTTGGCTCTTTGGTCTTTGGCAAATATCTTTGGTCAGAAGATTGAATTCAAAAGTCCCATGTTCAAAGAGTTGAACATTCAGGGGAATAAGGCCGTGGTGAAATTTGACTCTGTTGGCGGCGGACTCATTGTCGGACGCAAAGACGGACGTTTTCCTGTTTATGAAGACACCGGAGCCGGACTTTCCCGATTCGCCGTTGCCGGAGCCGATCAGAAATGGTATTGGGCGGACGCAAAGATCGTTGCCAAAGACACGGTTGAAGTGTCGTGCGACAAGGTTGCCCAGCCGGTTGCTGTTCGCTATGCCTGGCAAGCCAATCCGCTTGGCTGTAATCTGTATTCCAAGGAAGGACTTCCCGCCACTCCGTTCAGAACGGACGATTGGAAGTAATACGTCTGAACGTCATACGGCCGGTGAAAGGTCGGGTAAAACGATTCAGGCTTGACTCGAACGTTGTCACGCGTTTGTCGCCCCGCCCGGACTCCTTGAGAACAGAGCCCGGGACGAAAGGGGACTGGAATTAAAGAGGTCCGGGACTAAAGAGAGCCGGGACTAAAGCGAGCCGGAATGAGAGAATCGGGCCGCCTCCCTGCCATGTGTACCATGAACATTGATGTGTACCATGAACATTGAATGGAAGGATGGCCTTTGAGACGTGCCTTACGATTTGCTCAAAACGACAATGGCAACGTCCGCGTTCAGATTCGGATCGTCTTCGACGATGAGTCCGTTTTCGGTATCCAACGCGACCTGACGGTGAATGCGATAGCCTTTTTCCTTACAGAAGTCGTGGAAGTCGTTGATCGTGAGAAAGCGGACGTCGTTCGTATTGAACCATTTACGGCCTGGTCGCGGATCGGTATGAGGTGCCCGACCGTTTTCGTGTAATTCGTCTAAATATTTTCGCCATCCCAAATTGGGAAAACTGACAATGGCTCTGGTCCCGACGCGCAGCATCTCATCGAGGACAAGCTCAACATTCCGGACCGACTGGAGCGTCTTCGACAGAATCACGAAATCAAATTGCTTGTCGTAAAACGAATGAAGGCCGTCGTTCAAGTCGGCATGAATAACGTCGAGTCCATTTTCGATACATCGGAGAATATAGCGTTCCTCAATTTCGATTCCGACAATGCGTTCGTGTCCGGCTTCTTTGAGATGAGCTAACAGGTCGCCTTTTCCGCAGCCCAAATCGAGAATCTTCATTCGGGGCGGAATGAGATCGACAATTCGCTCGTAGTCAATGCGACAAGTTTTGCGTTGGGACGCGTCTTCTTCGTCCGCGGGATCAATACGTGGCCGCAATCCCTTGTGACTGGTCGCTTCGATATAAGAATTTTTCAAAAACGCGCAGATCATGCGACCATACGAATCCAGTTCGTTAGGGAGTAAAAAGGCGTCGTGGCCGCAATCACTTTTGATTTCGCAATAGCTGATTCGCTTGTCGCCGTCGATGGCCGCGTCGACCAGTTCACGCGATTGGAACGGAGGAAAGAGCCAGTCGGACGAAAAGCTCATAAGCAACCACCGGCACATCGATTTTCGCATGGTTCGCGATAATTCGGCCGGTGTTTTACCAAGCTCACAAGTATCAATCGCCATGGAAAGAACAAGATAACTGTTGGCGTCGAAGCGTTCAACGAACTTGTCGCCCTGGTGCGCAAGATAGGACCCGACGGAAAACTTCGTTTCAAACGAGGTGTGCGACTGACGGACATCGTTATTGTTTTCGCCAAACTTTTTTCGCATCGACTCAAGCGAAAGATATGTAATGTGACCAAGCATGCGCGCAATGGCCAGACCAGTGGCCGGTAAATTCCCTTTGTCATAGTATTGACCATCGCAAAAATGGGGGTCGCCGACAATGGCATTTCGCGCAACAATGTCAAACGCCAAGGCTTGACTCGTCAAGTGAGCGGAAGTCGCAATGGCGATACAAGCGACGACCTTGTCGGGAAAACGAGTACCCCAAACAAGCGTCATGAGTCCGCCGAGCGATCCGCCCACCACGGCAAGGAGACGTGAAATCCCCAAATGCTCCTCGACCAGTTTTCGCTGGACTTCAACGATGTCTTCAATAGTGATTTCCGGGAAGCTCATTCCGTAAGGGCGACCGGTTCGCGGGTCAATACTGTCTGGTCCGGTTGTACCGCGGCAGCCCCCCAGTACGTTGGGACAGATCACGAAATATTTGTTCGTATCAACATATTTTCCGGGCCCGATGAGAATATCCCACCAGCCGGGATCGTCGTTTTGGTCGTGCGACGCGACATGGGAATCGCCTGAAAGCGCATGGCAAATCAAAATGGCGTTGTCTTTG
>JAQVID010000269.1 GCA_028695865.1 Thermoguttaceae bacterium
CAAGTTCGAGAGTCCAATAGGCCAGGTCGATCAAGTGACTTCCCATATCGCCGAGCACCCCGGTTCCAAAGTCCCAGCGTCGGTGCCAATTGAGGCAGCCTTTGTTAACATAGTCGATACTGAACGGACGCATGGGAGCCGGACCGATCCACTCATCCCAGGCAATATGGGCCGGAATCGGCTGTTCCGGAAGGAATTCCGGTCCAATCGGTTTGATGGTACGAGAGCACCAGACATGGGCTTCGGAGACTTTTCCAATGGCGCCGGCACGAACCAATTCCAGAGCACGACGATAATTATCGACGGCATGAATTTGAGTGCCCATTTGAGTCGCGATTTTTCCACGACGTTTTTTGTATTCATCCCGCATAATCCGGGCTTCCTGAATCGTTCGGGCAAGCGGTTTTTCGGTATAGACGCTCTTGCCTTCCCGCATGGCGCAAATTGAGGCCAGGGCATGATGATGTTCCGCCGTCGACACAACAAAGGCGTCGATCTTTTGGTTATCGACCAGCGTTCGCCAATCGACGGTTTGAATCGCTTTTGGGTTTTCCGCGGCGACTTTGGCAAGCGTTTCGCGATTGGTATCACAGAGTGCGTACACATTTTGACTTGCCAGACCACCGCGATTGGCGGCAGCACGACCTCCGGAACCAATAAAGGCTATGTTCAGTTTTTCGTTCGGCGTCTCTTTACCCCGGACGACGCTGTGCGGAAGAATCAAGACTCCTGAGGCCACCGCCGTTGTTCGTACAAAATCACGTCGCGTTACTTTTCGCATATCAGACTCCTTTGTCTTGTCTCCCCGATAATATTTCATCGCAAATCGCCTGTCGGGGAGTACGGCAGGTGAGATGGTACTCTATTGAATGCACTGGGGCACCGGAACAATCATATCGGCTCCTGTGCCACACTTTTTTCATTTTACCGGAAACGAAATGGTATTTCAAGAGCGGGCCAACATGTTTCCGAAAATATTTTTTTTCGTTTTCTTCATTTTTTTGCCGGGGAAATAAACGGGAAACGCTCATGAGGGCATTAGCCTGCGTATTTTCAAATCCGCAAGATAAATAAATCGGCAAAAATAATCTTGAGTCCCTTTATATTAACGGGCCAAACGTTATAATGAGATTGTTGACTCAATAATTTGAGTTTCCCGTTCACGAAAGAACGGAATCATTCGAAAATATTACGAAGATGATCGCAAAAAACTGATCATCGCAAAACTGAGAGGGTAATATGATCCGGAACATGACGTCAATGGCTTTTTGGCCTTTTTTTATAATCGCGATTTTTGTAAACGCGTTTTTATCGGGAGGTGAACCGAACAATCGTGCCGATTCCAGGCTCGATTTTGCCACGCCCAACGCATGGCGACTCGACAGTGGGGAAGGAACCATTCTTCCGTCTGCCGACGGGGTAACCGGAGCCGTGCTTCAAGTAAAAGGGAATGGGCAGGGCGGCAATCGCTGGATTCATTCCGGGTACGCGTTCAATGAAGTTCGCAACGCCTCTCCCCAGGGACTGTGCATGTTCCGTTTTAAGGCGCGAATGACACAAAAGGAGGGGGGGAGTTGCATGGCCGGCTCGCTTTTCTCGTTCGGCTCTGTCCCCATTTCAGACTCGTGGCAAAGTCGCCGCCTGATATTTCCTGTTTCGTCCCGTGTCAATAAGGACGTGTTGCGACTCATTCTCTATTCGGGTCATTCAACATTTCAGTTTGCTGAAGCAGAAATCAAGCCGATTATTGCGTCCTTTGGTCCATTGGGAATGGCCGCGGAAGAAACGTATTGGCCGGAAAAGGGAATCTGGTCGCATCATTCGCGATTCGGTGACGAAGGGGGAAGCTGGACACCGGCCTTGCGTGATTTTTCCGCGACGTTCAATTCCAATCGCTGGTCCTTGGGGAGCGGCTCTTATTTGACCTATTGCTTCACCGCGCCGGGCCAAGAACTCTTTTACGGTGGGACCATCAATGTCAATTTGGCCAATTACACAGGCGGAGAACTTTTCGTTGAACTTTCGACCAATGGCAAGGAGTGGAAGAAGATCGGTGGTGTTTCGCAATTGACTTCGCCTATCGTTTCGCTTCCGTCCATGAAAATGTCTGAGGTATGGCTTCGTTTCCGAGGCGGTGAAAAATCGGCAATGCAGTTGGGTGGATTCCAATTCGACGCGAATTTGCGACCGGATTCGGATCGGAAAAACGGCGAGACTTCACAAGATACGCTAACCGAAGGCGTCCCGCAGATGAATGGTCTTGTCCGGGGCAGTACGATCTTTTGGGAAGTGGTCGAAGGCGATACACAGGTTCCGGCCGAATCACTGTCTGATTTGCGACTGCCAAGAAACAATGTTGGTCAGCAGGAATACGAAAAGAAAGTTCAATGGCAAGACGCCAATCACCGTCAGTGTGCGGCGACGCTTCGCACGAGCTATTATGTCAGTAATTACGAGAGTGAAGATTACGGGCATCGCTTGAATCGTCCCTATGCCGGCAGTATTGCTTTTTGGTGGTCCGACGCAACGCACAAGATATTCCCGGGAAGAAAGCTTCCGCCTGTAGCAGGCAACGAAGAAGCCCGAGCCGTTTCGCTCTCCGCGGCGTCAAACGATTGCGAGTCGGCGCAACTTGTCCTTTATCCCGAAAAAAACGCGACGGTGGGGCCGGTTCGTGTCTCGTCCTTTGTTTCGAAAAACGGTAAGACCATTGCCGCCGACCGCGTTGAAGTACGACGTCCCTATTATCACGATATAAAACTTCCCTCCGATAAAATATCGCCCACAGGTCTTGTGCCGGACGCTCTGCCGCCGATGGAAAAAGAAGTTAAAATCGCGGCAAAAACAAACTTCCCGATTTGGCTGACCGTAAATGTTCCGCCAAGGACGGCTCCGGGCGATTATGAGGCAACTGCTTCTGTAACCGTTCGTATCGGCGAAAAGGTCAATACATATTCGGTGCCAATTAAGCTCCATGTTTGGAATTTTGAACTCCCTGTCGAAAATACCGTTGAAACAGCGTTTGGATTCGACAACCATCTTTGTTACAAATATCATCATGTAACAACACGGGAAGATCAAAAGCGTCTGACCGATCAATATTTCCGCATGCTTGGCCGATATCGTATCAATGTCTACAATCCGATTCCTTTTGCCTCAATCAAGCGAAAATCGGTCGTGGACAAGGAACATCCCGAGAAGTCTTATGTCACACTCGATTTTACCGAATTTGACAAGGCGTTTGAACATGCAAGAAGCGAGTATCATTTTAATCGGGCAAGACTGTCCCTGCCCGGTATGGGAGGCGGTACATTCGAGAAGCGAATTGAACCACATCTCGACGGATATCAATGTGGAACACCTGAATATGAAGCCCTGTTCGCAAGTTATGTCCGACAGGTCGAACAGCATTTGTTGCAAAAGGGCTGGATTGATCTTTTCTATTTGTACTGGTTTGACGAACCGGATACCAAGGATTACGAATTTGTTCGGCAGGGAATGAATCGCGTGAAAAAGTACGCTCCACGACTTCGAACCATGCTGACCGAGGAGCCCCAACCGGGCTTTGCGGGAAAGAGTACGCTTGGCAAGGTCGATGTGTGGGCCATGATTATCGACCGTTATAACGCGAAGGCGGCCGAAGAATGTTGGGCCAACAATGAAGTCCTTTGGACCTACATGACCAACGTACCGACCCCGTATCCGGCCCAGTTCATGGAACACGCGGCGTGCGACCTTCGGGTATGGCTCTGGCACAGTTGGAAATATCGTTGCCCGGGCGTTCTCATTTGGACGACTAATTATTGGACGTCGTCTACCGCGTATCCCGACCCGAATCTGCCGCAGAATCCGTACACCGATCCCGGGGTCTATCAATCGGGTTACGGTTTGGCCAAGGGAATCAAACATCTTTGGGGCAATGGTGATGCGCGTCAGGTCTATCCGCCGCTGTCGTGCGCCACGCCGGCAAAAGAGCCCAACTTTGATCTGCCTGTTCCTTCCATTCGACTGGAAATGCTTCGCGAAGGAATTGAAGATTACGAGATGCTTGTTTTACTCAAAAACGAACTTGCCCAAGCGACAGCGATTACGCCGCAACGTCGGGCCGAAATGCAAGAGCTTTTAACGGTTCCTGCCGATATTGCCGTTAGTTGGACGCAGTTCACGACCGATCCCGGCCCCATCTATCGCCACCGCGAAAAAGTCGCCCGGGCAATTGAAGAATTGATAAAGGCAAAAACTCAAAAGTGATTCTGCCTGTTGTGATGATTGCATTATCAGCATAAGCCAAAATACTCAAGGTCCCGCACATGGTTGAAAGTATAATGATTGTCGGCGTTTCGCTTTTGGTCGCCTGGCTGTTTATTTGGCTGGGCTTTCGAAGTATCGAGAGTAAGCGGCTTATGGTTGATCTGCCGACAAGTAAATCGCCTGGGGCGTTCATCGGTTTTATTCTCGCGATGATTGTTGCCGGAGCAGTCGCGGGCATACTCTCTTCATACAGCACGCAAAGTTTCCGCGAGGAACCGGGAATCATCTGTCCTATTGCCGCCGCTTGCGTTTACCGGGGCTGCGGCTGGCTCTGGATTGTCTTCAATTCGCTCTTTGTGTTGCGCAAATCGTCTGCTGTTGGGCTGGGGGAATCTGCATGCTGAACTCAAACGAAGACACGATTTTATTCCGTCTTTGGTCGCGGTCGTCAAGGGAATGGCCCGCCATGAACGCGATCAGCTTGAACTCGTCGCCAGACGATCTTCGCCAAACTTCGCCAAACTTCGCAGAACGTAAAATATTGAATTTAAAATGTACACAGGAGTATTTATGAAACATTCAATTACAAATTGCATTGGGCTGAGGTTGTTCACAACACGCAGGGTAGTTCCCTTGATGTTGATATTAACACTCATCGCGACGTTAACCACGATAAGGGCCGCAGTTTCGCAAGAGGCATCCAAGAGCCCGCGCAAAACATTGCCCAAAGCGGGAGTCGTCATGACATTCGACGATTCAGGTAATATTCCACGTTGGACAGCTCAAATCCCCCTTTTTAAGAAATACGGTGTTCGTCCGACGTTTTTTCTCAATGCCCCGGAAAGCATGCCCGGCGACCGTTGGACCATGTTACAGCAACTTCGCGAGATGGGCGCTGCACTCGGCGCTCATGGTAAAAACCATGTTCATTCTGTGACATTAATTAACAAAGTCGGCATACAGGAATTCGTTCGGCAGGAAATCGAGCCGGTTCACACCTGCCTGAAAAATAAAGGTATTTCGATCCATTCCTTTGCGTACCCCATGAGTCAACACAACGAAGAAAGCGACCAATGTCTGTTTTCGTATTATGGTCATTTGCGTTCAGGAGCCGGCTTAAAAGAAGGTCAAACGCTTGCCGAAACGGACATCTTCTTTACTCCACGAACTGAAATCCATCGACGTCTGTGCCTTATTGGAAAGGGCTGTGACGGAATGGACGATGAAACACTTCAAAAACAGATTTATCCCGCGTTGGAAAGAGCGAAAAAACAGGACGAGATTCTCGTACTCTACGCGCACAATATTGCCGACCATGGAAAAGGGCACATGATTTCCCCG
>JAQVID010000270.1 GCA_028695865.1 Thermoguttaceae bacterium
TCAAAGCCTATGCCGTCAAGCGATTCAAGAAGTTTTTTGGTTCAACTCCGGTCATTCGTATTGAAGCAGGCTCGACCGTAAAGGAATCAGAAGCATATCACGTTGAGGCAAAAGGAAAAAAATTGCTCATTTCGTCCGGCTCGTTGGCGGGCGTTCGCTACGCATTATCGACGATTCGCCAAATGGCGGAAGCACTGCCGGGCACAAAAACTGTTCAGGGATGGTTCATTCCTGAAACAATCATTGACGATGCTCCATCACTGCATTTTCGAGGACTGCATTTGTGCTGGTTCCCGGAAACAAGAGCGATTCGAATTGAGCAAGGTATTCGCATGGCGGCGTATTACAAATACAATTACGTCGTTCTGGAACTCTGGGGCGTTTATCCTTATAAGGCGCTGCCCCAAATGGCTTGGGCGGAACATCAAACCACGGAAAAGGAATTGCGACGTCTGGTCAAACTTGGCAATGAACTCGGTGTGAAGATGATTCCGCAGTTCAATTTGTTTGGTCATGCAGCCGCTTCCCGCGTTTCTGTCGGAAAACATGTTCTGCTGGATTTGCACCCGGAATACGCCTCTCTTTTCGAACCGGATGGATGGACCTGGTGTTTGAGTAATCCCGAAACAAAGAAATTACTGACCGCAATCATTTTGGAATTACTCGATATTTTTGACAATCCGGAGTACTTTCACATTGGCTTTGACGAAGCGTATTCCGCAGGGACTTGTAAGGCGTGCCGAGCCGGAAATTATCGCGAGACTTTCTTCAACCATCTGATGTTTATCAACAAGCTGTTGGCTCAACATCATGCCCGACCGCTCATGTGGCACGATATGCTTTTGCGTCGTGACGATCCCCGGTGGAAAGGTTACGTCGTTTATGGTAATGAAAAAACAGACGGCTTGCTGGAACGCCTGCCCAAAGATTTTATATTGTGCGACTGGCAGTATGGCGCGCCTAAAAAGGGCGAAACCTGGCCGACCATGCGCCTCTTCAAGGAAAAAGGATTCGATGTCATTGCGTGTCCCTGGCGCAATTTTGCGGGCATAGAAAGTCAGGCCAAACAGGCAATTTCCGAGCAATATTTTGGTGTCTTGTGCACAACCTGGCATCACTTTTTTGGACCCAATATGTATCGCGTTCTGGCAACGGGATCGTGTGCGCTTTGGGGAACGGAGCGAGAGCATCGTGAAAACGAGTTGGGTATGTTTAATCAGCACCTGCGACAGGTCGGCTGGGAAATCGACGGACTGAAGTACAACGATACAGGTTGGGCCGACTGGCAAATCCTGCCGGAAACAAACGGACAATGAGTTTGTATAATGCCCAATCATTGTAACACACCGTGTGTTTGAAAAAAGATATTTGACAAACGGATTTGTTCGCTCTCTTGCGACGCGGCACGCGTAAATTCGCTCCCCGGGAAGCTCTTCAGGGCCACCCTGTCCGTTTGTCAGACTTCGTACAAAGATTCAACAGATCAAAGATTCAACAGATCAAAGATTCAACAGATCAAAGATTCAACAACACAAAGAATCAACGCGTCACGATCTTCGTTTATCGTTTTTTCGCCGATTCGTCTGCCGTGACGATTGGGTCACAAGGCTTGTTCTGAATAAAGATCGTATGCATTTCGGCCGGAACCCTGGTTGGACGTCCGGTGGTCAAAGAGACAAATCCCCACCGCGTTTCCGCCGTGGCAACGAGTGCCTGATCAGCTATTCGCGTAAAACGATACCGCCGGATACTACTGACGTTTTTCATTTCAGCAACCCAGGTTTCGGCAAGTATCTTATCGCCAAGGTGTGCCTGGTTAAGATAATCGATTGTATGTCGACGGACGACCCAAGCGATTCCTTCTTCGGTATAGCGCGATGTCGGCCATCCCAACGCGGCTGAATGCTCTATGGCAATTTCCTGCATCCAGTGGACATAACAGACGTTATTGGCGTGATTGAGTTCGTCAATATCTTTGGGCAAAACTTCAATGATTGTCTGGTAGACCGGTACAGAAGGTATGTTCGTGTTGTCAGTATGTTGTTCCATTGGACAAATCTCTCTTGCTTTCTGCAATCAGTACAGCGGATGCCAACTGCTTTTGGGTAAAACAAAAAGCCAAAGACCTTTCTGCTGAAAATCTCTGGCTTACCCGCGCTGACGACACAAAACATGCAAGTATCGCTTAAGTTATTCCTGTTTACCGGATTCTTCGTGCTGTGTGCCCTGAATCCCCACCGTTTTCCAAAGGAAACCGGAGCGCCTATCACAAAAATGAAGTATCGGTAATGTGGTGATATAACGCGCAGTACAACGTATTGTACTGTCTGAAAACTCCCCGTTGGTCGCAAGCAACAGGGAGTGAATCAGAACACATTCAAAAACACACGGCGAAAAACTATTTTGAGATTCCGCGTTTCTTCTCTTCCATTTTGGAGAGTTTGAGCAGGTAGTTTGCCGCGACAAAGATCGTGCTCAACGTACCGATGAACACGCCAACGCACATGGCAAACGAGAAGGTATGAATACCGGCACCACCGAAGAAGTAGAGCACAAGGGCGACGAACAAAGTCGTTAACGACGTCAGGACGGTTCGACTAAGTGTCTGGTTGATACTCACATTAACAATTTCCGGGGTGAGGGTAACGTTCTTGCCTCGGATTTCACGGATACGGTCGAACAACACAATCGTATCGTTCAGGGAGTAACCGATAATCGTAAGGAACGCGGCGACGGTCGGAAGACCGATTTTGAACTCCGAAATACCCAAAAAGCCAAAGTACGGAGCCAGCCAGAAACTTACAGCAAGCAAACCGAGTGTAAACAGCACGTTGTAAATCAGGGAGATAACAGACGCAAGGCCGTAAATAACCTTGGTGAATCGCACCCAAATATACAAAATAATACAAATCAGCGAACCAAGAATAGCGAGCATACCTTGCGTTCGGGCATAGCTTGCAACGGAACTTCCTATTGTATTGGACGATTCGAAAGTCTGCGTTTCGTTCACATGAGCACTGACCGACTGGAGAATTTTATCAGCAAGCTTCTGATCAGAGGTATCCATGAGAACGGTCCAACTGCCGTAAGACTCCTCTTTTTTGCCTGCCTTGTATTCGTCGTTAGTCACGTTAATTTCGAACGTGTCAACGTTTCCTTCTTTAATGAGCGCATCGCGAGCGTCTTCCAAAAGACCAAGTACCACTTCACGACCCAGTGACGGTTTCACCGATACTTGGGCAACGGTCTTCTTTTCTTTTGTGCCCGGGACGGATACCGAATCAACTTCTTTAACACCTTCGTTTTTGAACGTCAGGGTAAAATGCCGCAGGGCATCGCCAAAAGCCTTCTTCAGAAGAGCTTCCACTTCAACTCGGTACTCATCCGCATCTTTCTTCGGAGGACACGAAGTACAAATCGTAAAGCAGGTATTGGCCGCAACCGGGTTACCGTTACGATCTTTGGAAAGCGACAAGTTACTCACGGACAAGTCGGGCAGGTCTCGAAGCTTTGCGCGAATATCCGAAATATTCTGTTCTTTATCAAATACGGTTTGAACTTCCACACCACCAACAAAGTCAATATCAAAAATTCCTTTGCCGCGGACGAAAACACCAAGCAAACCGATAAGAATCAAAATGTTGAACACCCACAAAGCCTTCGTGTACATTCCGACGAAGTTGATTTTTGTCTTACCAAACGGCTTGAGAGCGGAGGTCAACGGGTAAACACAATGGGTAGTAATCCATCCGCGTTTTTCGCAGGTTTCGAAAATAATTCGCGAAACAAAAGTTGCGGTGAACAAACTGAACGCGACACCCAGGAAGAGGGTAACGGCAAAACCTTTGACCTGATCGGTACCGACAAAGTAAAGAATGGCGGCCGTGATCATGGTCGTAACGTTTGAGTCGAGAATCGCGGAAAACGCTTTTTGGAATCCGTTGCGAACGGCCATTTTTAAGGTTGCGCCACCGTTGATCTCTTCCTTGATACGTTCAAAAATAAGCACGTTCGCGTCGACGGCCATACCAACGGTCAAGACAAGACCGGCCAAACCAGGAAGAGTAAACGCCGCTCGCAGACCAAGCATAAAGGTCATAATCAGCAAAAGGTTCATGATCACGGCGAAACTGGCGACCATGCCGCCGAATCCGTAATACATCACCATAAAGATCAAAACGATAAGACCACCCCAAACAACGGAGTTTTTGCCTTTTTCAATGGTATCAGCACCCAACGTCGGACCGGTGACCATCTTCGTCACAGGAATGTCCGTCAACTTGGCCGGAAGTGCGCCTGCCTGCATGACCTGGATTAAATCACGAACTTCACGCTGAATACGCTGACGACTATCGGCACCCAAATCGCGTCCAAACGTAATCACGCCACTGCGGCCAATCGTATCATTGATCGTTGGCGCCGAGTAGAGTGAATCGTTCATGACAATACCAAGCTGACGGCCTCGCGAACGATCTGTACCCGCTTTGTATCGGTTTGTCAAACGCTGAAGTCGTTCGGCTCCATCGGCACTCATGGAAAAGAGTACTTCCGGATCGCCTCGCTGGCCAACACTTTCACGAATCATGCTCATATGACGACCGTAAACGTCATAAGTTTCGGTAAGAGTCAAAACGAGCACATCGAAACGGGGTGCCGCAGGATCATTGGGATTCTTCAAAAGGGAATCTCGAAGAACCAAATCCGACGAACGAATACTGTCTTCCTGCGTTGGGTCAACAGGTGTCCAAACACCGCCGAGAATAATTTCATCTTTACCAATCGGAGCATCAAGCTTGATTTCCCACGCTTCCTTGAGTTCAGGACTGAGGGCTTTCGTAATGAGTGGCGCTTCCTCGGTAGCGTCGCGGGAAACCAAGATACGGAACTTCAACTGACCAGCCGAGTTGATGATTCGTTCCAATCGGGCTACTTCCGCTTCATCGGCTTCCGGAATCGTGATCTTGACTTCGGTATTGTTACCCAACTCCTGAATGGAAATTTCGCGAACGCCGGACGGATTGATACGACGTGCCAACGCTCCTTTGAGCTGGCCCATCTCCTCGTTCGTGATGTTCTTGCCGGCAGCGCCTTTACGTGCTCCGCCTTTTATGTCCGCTCCGTCTTTCGGGCTGACTCCGTATACCAGAATCGAACCACCGCGAAGGTCAATACCAAGGTTCATTCGACTCTTCGTAAAACCGCCAAATCCCGTTCCGGTTACTGTTGAAATCAAACTGGCCAAAAACAGGAAAATAATTAGCAAATAAGCCGATTCGTATTCTGATAATCGCCATGCTTTGGCAAAAAACTTGCTCAATCCCAACGAAACAAGGAATATCACCGCGATCACGAGAAAAAGAACCAGATTATTACTCTTCTGGGTCGTATCTTTTTGGAGCAACTTCGAAACCGGTGCCTGTCCCTGCGTCTTCGCAACGTCTTTAGCGTCGGCTTTGGGAGCTTCAGCTTTAGCGTCGGCCTTGGGGGCTTCGGCTTTAGCGTCTGCTTTAGGGGCTGCGGCTTTAGCGTCGGCCTTGGGGGCTTCAGTTTTAGCGTCTGCTTTAGGGGCTGCGGCTTTAGCGTCGGCCTT
>JAQVID010000271.1 GCA_028695865.1 Thermoguttaceae bacterium
CCCTTGCGGCCCGGAGACTTTGCCCGCGGGACCTCCGCCCCCTGTATCAGGTGCCCCGCCTCCTGTGTCAGGCGTCTGACCGACCTGTTTTGGATGAAATCGAACAGTGAGATTATTGCGAATATTCCCCCGGGCACCAAAAGAATTGAGTTGTATATTTCCGAGAAATTGTGCGCTTTTGGGCGTAAACGACGAAAAGTTCGCTGTTTCGTTTGGGCTGGAAAGAGACGCCGAGCCGGGCAGCGATTTTTTCGGGTCGCGTAAGGTCCCCCAAAAATCGACTTCTTCGGAAGCAATGGTTCCCAAGCCATCCAAAAAGAAATCAATTCCCCCTTTTCCGGAAATTTGCAGCTTGTTTGCGTCGTCCGCCGTTGGTATGACGTGAAGAGCTTCTTTCCAGGAGGCTCTGAATCGGGTCGGTGCATTTCCCTGCTGCACAGAGGCGTCCAGTTGCCCGTTCTTTCCCGCGACAAGCGAAACAAAACTGTTGTCCTTTCCACCACGATAACAGATGGAAGAAGATTGAATCGTAATACTGTTGTACTCCAGTCGAACCCGTTGCGCCGGGTCCAGCGCATCGATCAGAATTGATTTTTCACGGAAATCGTAGATGAGCCGATCGCCTTGTGCCTTGAAATTGTTCTGGGGAGAACTGATTTCGGTCGGCGCTTCTTCTGACCGGTCCGCTTTGATCTTGTATGGTTCAAGCCGTTCAAACTTGCCCACAGGCAACTTTTTGTCTTTCAGCGGAACGGTACTGCTTGCGATCATCTGTTCCAGAACCGGATCAATGAAATGAATATACAGATTCTTGCACTTGAGGCAGTCGTGCTTCGTGTCGCGATTGAGTACTATCACTTCAACATTTTCCATGAACCGGCCCACCCAACTGGCAGGTTCTTCCGGATGGGGAGCAAAGCGGAAACCGTTTTTGCAGCGAATATCAACTGGAGTGAGCTCATCGATTTTTTTCTGTTCCTGTCCCGCAATCGGCGAGGATTGATCGCCCTTGTTCGATTTCACGATAAGGCCAAGCGGAAACTGCAATCGGTTCAAATGTTTGAGTTCAATACTGGTAATGGAAATACCTTCCCGGACATTTCCTTCAGCAAGTTCGCGCTGAATATCGGTCATGGGATTGGGGGTTTCTTCTTGCTTCGAAGGAAAAAGAGAACGCATTTTGAGCGAGATCCTCAATTCTTCACCGTCTCCATTTTGACGACCACACTGAAAAACGACCGGATTCTTCGTATAAATTTGCGTCAGACTCAAGAGAACATCCCGGGTTTCCAGACGAAAATCGTCGTCGGCCTGCTTTGTTTTGCCGGCACAACGAATAATAACCTGGCCACGCAGTTCGGCCTTTTCGAAATGATTCAAATCCGGTTGCATATCCGAACCCAAAGGAGTTTTGAACGTGACCGAAGCATTGTCCGATGTTTCTATGACAATGGCCTGTCGATAACGCTCCTCTTCGTCAAGAGACGCGTCCGTTGGAAATATAATAAAGGTACACGCGTCCAATTTGATTTCCCTGCGGTCCGGGCCGATAACAGGCTCATTGCGAAATAACACCAAGCCCTGTCCGCTTTTCGGTTGAAGTATGCTCGGCTTGTGGGTTCGCCAGTCGTTCTTGCCCGGAAACAGAATCTTCAAATGCGATTCGAATTTTGAGAGAACGGACGTCTGGCCTGCGCCCGCTTCATTGGGTGAGGCCGTCCCCGAGACCGCAGTGGGTGGGGGAATAACCGGCTTTACAATTATTTGAGGCACAACAAGCATGGCATAGGCAAAATAAACGACGCAACAGACACTCAGCGTTACTATAGTCAAACAAAATGTCGTTTTCAGACGCAATCTCCAGGATTTTTTCATTGCAGCTCCGTTCAAACCAGGATGAAATATTATATATTATACCGTTTTCCTGTTCCCGTTTCAAGTCCGAATTTTAAGAGAGTACGAGACAGACACGGTCAAAAGCTGTGCTCAACCGGGTCATTGGGGCGTGACCTTGCGGGCAATTTTTTGACTTTCGGCGATAAGACCAATTTACTTTCCCTCAAAATCGCCCCCACGTTGGCCGGTATAGACAAAAAAGGAACTCACACACATCGTTTAACCGCGTTTTTTTCCAACGGACTCCGGTTTGTGCGAGATACCAACCACCATGTTTTGAGGCGTCTCTTCACCGAATCACTACCGGTTGTCTTCACCGGATCACTATCGGTTGGCCCACCGCTTGGCGAAAACGCTAATAAGCAAATACGATTCTTCATGATTATTCTTCATGATTATTCATGAATGAAACAGACTATTGAATTTGTTGCCATGCGGCTCTTGGCCCTTCTTTTGGGAATCGTTCACGGCAAACGACAATCGTCCACCAGCCGTCAATTTCCTCCACAAGACACTCGGTTCAGGACACACTTCGTTTCCTTGCCCGAAATATTCGGCGTACTTCGTTCCGAAACGTTTTTGCCCTTAAACGGCTTTATTCCGTTATTTCTTCCTGCTTGACCGACTGTTCCATATAATGAGAAAACATATTATAAAGATCAAGCAGATTCTGCCATTGGGCCGCGGAAAGCGTGACCCGGGAATCTTTGTCGTGATATTTTTTTTGCAAACTTTTCTTCTGCCGGTCGCCTTTGGCCGCCAAATCGCGAACATTAACTTCCGACGACTCCACAGACCGCACCCCATCAACCAAAGTACGAAATCGGAGGCAGAAATAAAAAAACAACTTCGATAATTCAGCCGCCTGCCCCGCTGAAAGTTCCGCGGGCAAATGGGGCGGAAACAGCGATCGGAGCAAGATCAAATCCTCTTGCGGCACATTATTAAAAAGTTCGTCCTGCAGCATCATGGCGGAAGTATAAGCCAAAGAATGCTCACTGGTCGTTTTTTTCGAGTTTTGCTCAAGAACCGAAGGAACTTCGGCAGGCGTTACCCCCATAAAAACCGCGTCGCTTCCAAGAGAACTTTTTCTGATATCAGCCAGACGTTCCACAACATCTCTGCGGGAACCGAACACCAACAGGGTATTCCCTATGGTAATCAAATCACCCGGGCGAAGAGCCCATAGCATCGTTGTTTCACCATTCACTCGCGTACCATTTGTACTGTCGAGATCAGCCAACAAACACAAAGGGGCTTCCTCGAAGATTTTTACATGGAAACGGCTCATGCGTTCGTCGTCGATAACAATACTGTTTCCTTTTTCGCGCCCAATGGAAACCGGCAACGAAAGGTCGTCAAAGACCTTTCCCCGCTCCGGACCATCAATGATTCGAATGGAAACTTTATTCATTAGTACATTCTCAACAACAGTAAATAACCGTTTTTAGGAACGCGCAACGCGACTGTACAAGAAAATAATGTCGCCATGACCGTCAATAACAATCATGACAACAAAGACTTACTTCGCGGCTTGTTTGACCTTGAGAATCAGGTGCGACAAACGAGCTTTACGGCGGGAAGTGTTATTCGGATGCCAAAGCTTTTTCGCGGCGGCTTTGTCCAGGGAACTGCAAACGAAACGATATTGCGTCTCGGCGTCGGCTATGTTCCCTTCTTTCAGGGTACGGATCAATTTTTTAATACGATTGCGGACGACACTGCGAGCCGCGCGGTTGGTCTCCCGAAGGGAAATGTTCTGACGAAGTCTCTTTTTTGCGCTTTTAATATTCGGCATAATAATCTACATACTTTACTAAGGGTGAATATACGTCGAAACCCGAACTGGTTACAACTACTTATTATCTACCTTTTTGTCAATTTTGTCTAGTAGGTCCCCCAAGTCTTTATAGGAAAAATCGATCGAAGCCAAACGATGAGCATATTCATCCGCCTTTTTCAGGTCGCCCAGCGCGTAAGCCAACTTGGCCCCTTCATAAAGCGCGCGTTTTACATATTCCCCCTCCCCTTCCAAAACTTTAAGCGCTCCATCGTAATGCATAATCGCCAAACGATACTGCTTTATGCTTTGAAAACAAAAGGCCAAGGCCAAAAGGCATTCGCCCTGAATCGTGGTGTCGATTTTTGCGGACTGAAATTCGTTAATTGCGTCTTTAAATTCTTTATGCTGCATTAAATAGTTACCGTACTCATAATGAGCTTGACCACTATTCGGATTTCGCTTCAATTTAAACTTGATCAGGTCGAGATTTTTCTGTTCATACGCTTCCCGGACCTTTATATATTCGGCTTTCATTGCCTCAGAAGGGTCTTTGGCATAAAGCTGTTTCGCTCGTTCGACTGCTTCCCGGGCACGCATTTTCGCAAATTCGAAAGCGCGATAGGTAAAAACTTCGTCGTCAGGAAAGACTTTGAGTGCTCGTTGACAGATATCTTCCGCCTTTCGCAAGTTTCCTTTTTGAAAGAAGAAATCGGCCATTTCCTCATAGAGCATCCGATTTTTTGGAGTTTTTTTCAAGCCAAGTTCGAATCGGTCTTCTTCTGAAAGAGCGGAGTCCGGATCATCCGTCGAAGCGGCACTGGCAGTATTGGCCACAGGATTATCGTTCACCTTTTTAATGGTCTGCTCCAGGAGCAAGTCGGTAATATTCTTTTTGGCCTGAAGGTCGTCCGGTTTTTTATTAAGAATTCGCTGCCAACAGGCAATGGCCTGATCGTAAATATGCTGCGCGCCGAGTTCCACCGCGGCGTAACGGTTAATTTCAATATCTTCCGGATTGCATTCAACAGCGTGCTTCAGGTAAGCCAGACCGGTTTCGTTGTATCCCAACTCCAGGCAGGCCCTTCCCATGGAAAAGAAGACACTATCGTCCCAAGGATTGGTCTTAAGGGCTTCGCACCCCGACTTGAGGACGTCTTGCCATTTTTTGCGGACTTCCGCGGTTTTCAGCGCGCCTTTGGAACCGCCGCTTTTAAACAGGCCGAACGAAGCGCCTTTTTTATTATTGCCATACTTTACGCGGAGATTTCCGATGTAAGTCTGCATGTAAATCAGGTTGCCGGGATCGCCAAGCACACACTGAATAAACATTTCAGTCGCGTAATCGAAATTACCGCTTTGCATTTTTTTATTACCGTATTCGAAACACGTTTGCAGTCGCGCTCGCACGGCAGGCGAAAGAGACGGAGCCGCCGGAGATTCGACCGACGATTGATTCTGATCTTCAGCGTTTGACATAAAAAGCTCCCATCACAAAGTAAAACTTTTTTGATTCTAACCGTAAAACGCACTTTGGCCCGGAATCTTAGAAAGCATCTTCAAGTTGCTTGCGAATATAAGCAGCCCGAAAAACGTTTTCGTCCGAACCTGACAATTCTTTTCCCGCGATTTTGCACAAGTGCGACGGTTGTATGTGCAAAAGGAGATCGTTTAAGAGTTGAGGAACACCATTTGACACATTGTCTTCCTGAGGCAACGCCGTAAACAATCCCAAACTGATTCCCAAACGCATTCGGGAAAGAAACTCCATGGCCTCCTCAACCGACATGGTCCTGGCCGTGTTCATGATTCCCACTGCGCGAAACGCTCTGTCGAGCA
>JAQVID010000272.1 GCA_028695865.1 Thermoguttaceae bacterium
GCTCCCGGTATGAATCCTTGTTTGAGGGCAGTCGTGCGGGCCGCGGGTGCTTACAGCGACGAAGTGGTCGGGATTCGGCATGGCTATCAGGGACTTCTCGATGAAGAATTTTGGGGGGCCGGGTCTCTTCCGCAGGAAATCAGTATTCGTGCCGTATCCGGACTCACCAGTAAAGGCGGGACCGTCCTTAACAGTAGCCGTTGTAAAGATTTCATGACGCCTGAAGGAATGCAAAAAGCGGCGGACATCCTGCGAAAACACAATTTCGATGCCCTGATTACCATTGGGGGTAACGGTACTCTGACCGGAGCCCGAGACCTTGCGGACTACTGGAAAGGTCAGATTATCGGCATTCCCGGCACAATCGATAACGATCTTCTCGGTACGGACTATACCATCGGATTTGCCACAGCGGTTCAAACGGCCGTCGAGGCAATCGACAAACTGCGCGATACGGCTGGTAGTCACGATATGATGTTTATTGTTGAGGTCATGGGTCGGCACTGTGGTGATTTGGCCCTTCATACGGCCATTGCCGGCGGCTGCGAAATTGCGGCCGTTCCCGAAATTCCCACTTCCATTGACCATATTGTCGAAAAACTCAACTATTTCAAAAATCTCGGGAAAAAATCGATGATTATGGTCGTTGCGGAAGGAGACGATTTCGGCGGCGCTTTCGCAACGCTCGAAGCTCTTAAAAAAGCCGGCAGTCCTTACGAAATGCGTGTCGTTGTACTCGGACACGTTCAGCGAGGCGGCAGTCCTGTACCTTCGGACCGTATCTTGGCTACGAAACTCGGCTGCTATGCGGTGGAATCACTTCATCAGGGCGAAACTGGCAAAATGGTCGGCGAAATCGGGAGTCAACTCGTCCTGTCTCCCTTTGACGATGTTATTGTCGATCACCGCCAAATTGCCCCGGAAGAGCTCGACCTCTTGCACATTGTCGCAAGCTGATTCCGTCAAACATTACTTTAAGGCTGTTCCATGAAGCATTGGAAAATAATCGTGCGGAGACTGGGAATCGTGTTGATTTGCCTCCTTATATTGATATTTTGTTTCATATTGATAATTTGTTGGGGCCAGAATCAGCTCATTTTTCCTGGTGGTGGTCAATCGCACCGGTACACGGCAGACTCCATACCGTGTTCCGGGACGCAGGATAATTTCCTCGTACCGCTCCAAACATCTTCCGGACGTTCAACGGTCATGTGGGTTCGCCGTCCAAATGCGAGTTCATGTCAAGACCAATCTGCCGTGCGAGCTTCTGATTCTCCTGTTGAATCCAATCCCCAATTAGGACCATCTGCCGATTTTAGGTCCAATTCTTCAAACGCGCAAGCCGGAGCAAAGAATCATGAGCCTGTTCTTCTTTTCTTTTACGGAAATGGGGCTTGTCTGGCGTGGTGCGATCATTTAATGCAATGCCTTTGTAAAATGGGAGTTACGGCAGCGGTTGTTGAATACGTCGGCTATGGCGTCTCCAGCGGGAAGCCGTCGGAGCGTCTCTGTTATGAATCGGCCGAGGCCGCCTATCGTTATTGGGTGGAACAGGCAGGCGTATCGCCGGACAGGATCATCGTCGTCGGCCACAGTCTGGGTGCCGCGGTCGCTTGTGATCTTGCCAGTCGCAAACCGGTCGGAAAATTGATCATGCTCTCCGGCTTTACAACGTTGACCGACGCGGCCAGAATTCATTTTCCCTGGTTGCCGGTCAGAATGCTCCTTTTCTCCCGATTTGATTCCTCAAGCAAGATTCCACACGTTAAAGCCGATATTTTGTTCCTCCATGGCGAAAAGGATCAAATTGTGCCCGTCGAGATGTCACGTAAGAATTTTGCGATTGCCCAAGCGCGCATGGTGGAATCCAAGCAGGAAATTCGTCAGGATTCAAACGGAAAGAATTCTTCTCGTCTTATTGTTTTTCCGACCGCAAATCACAACCTCTTGGAGGAAATACCCGAAAAAGTTTACGCTGAAATAGAGGATTTCATTATTTTTCCCAAAAAAGATGAGTCGTCACCCTTGAAAAAAAACGGGAACAGGGTAAATTAGTGTGCGTGGAGAGCCGGTTCAATGCCAAGGACCACTGCTTAGGCAAGCTCTTTGATACCGACGAAGAAAATTGGGGAACCCTGATCTATTCTGACGTTTATCATTACCCGGTAGTGTAATGGCAGCACCAGGGATTTTGGTTCCCTTAGTCAAGGTTCGAATCCTTGCCGGGTAATTGACACACAAAAGCCGAAATGGCGGAATTGGCAGACGCGCCAGGTTCAGGTCCTGGTCTCCCTCACCGGAGGTGGAGGTTCGAGTCCTCTTTTCGGCAATTTTTTAAACTGCACAGACTTTACGTGCAGTTTTTTTATGCGCTGACAGGCTTGTCTTCAAGTTCACGCTCGATTACTCAAATACCCTATTACTCAATTACTTTCAAGCTCTATCACTTGCCGCAAGACAATATTTGAGGTTTCCATCAGTCGTAATGCGCTGGTGTGATTTTTGGACTCTCAATAAGCCGCATCGTTTTACCAGTGGAAACCGGAATCGGCTCGGAGACCATTTCCGGAATATTATAAGACTTCATGCGGCGAAGATTGTCGGCAGGATCGTACTGCGGGAGCATAAACGGTTTGGAACCACGACCATTTTCATCGATGTGAGAAAAATAAAGTCGCGTATAGGAACCATCGTCCCGACGCGAGCTGAAAACGAGCCAACGACCGGAACTATCCCAACTGTGATATGTTTCCGGCAAGTCCGAGTTGATTTCGGTCATTGGCCGGTTTTCTTTGGTTTGTATGTCGTAGAGCCAAAGATCGCTTTCGCGGTGCATAATCGGAAAGGTACCGAAATCGGCAAGTGTATAAATCAAGAAACGGCCTTGGGGCGATATGCGGGGAAACGCGACACTTTTACCCTCTTTCACCGCGTCAATAACAACTTCCGGCTTACCGAATTTTTGACTTTTAGGGTCGAAAGACATTTTAAGCAAATTGTATTTAAAAGATTCAAAATCTTTCGGGGAAAAAGGTGATAAGTTTTTCAGTTTATTAAACATTTTGAGTTTTTCGGGAGCAAGCGGACCACAACTGCAAAAGTACAGGCAATCTCCTTCCGGGACCCAACAGGGAAACGTCTCAAAAATGTCCGGAGTTCTAAAAATGTGTGAAAAGGCATTCTTTTCGATGTCGTACAGGAGCAAGTCGGAACGGGCATCGAACGTTTCGTTCTTTTTGATCGAACGGGAATGAATCAACTGAAGCGTTTCGTTTGCGGAGAAAACAATGATTGGCAGTGTCGGGTGCCATGCCGGATATGTTGCGGAATTACCGGAGTCGCCAAACATGGTATCGATTTTATCCAACTTGCCGTTACGATATAATATCGTTCCGCCATGAACATATCGAACATGAAAAAAGAACTGGTCCGCTTTACCATTTCGAAAACAGTGACAATTGGCACACGTCCCGTTTTGAGTCGGTTGATTGTTGAAGGTTGCGTTGTTATCAAAGAAGGGTCGCTCCACGAAACTTTCCAAATGCCGCTGATTAAGAGTAAGTTCGCCAAAAAATTGCCCCGGTGGAATCAGTCTGTACGCAACGTACGGATCGATTGGATCCGTTGAAACCGTGTTCACAACACTCTTGTATCGAGTCCATTGTTGGCCGGTTTTTACAAACAGGTCAAAACAAATATTTTTGCCCTGATTGGCTTTTAGCAGTGATTTCCAGAACGCAAGCGGAATTTTAACCGTTTTGCCTTCAACGACCAGACCCGACTGGCCGCTCGTGTCAGACGCGCTTCGAATAAGTGTGCGGTATGCGTCGCCTTTTTCTGTTATTTCGAAGTTGAGCGGCGCTATGTTGGGCGGAACGACAAGATTGCTGTAATCCGGCCTGATCACTGGAGCCCTATCGGCTGCGTTTGTCTCTTTTGGAATTCGGACACTGCAGCCTGCGAGACAAACAATGAACAGCAGGAAGGAAAACACGGGCAGCATAATGAAGGACAACGCCTCACAACGCTGGACGCGGCGTCTTTTTTCCTGTTGTGTCTTTTGCTCCGATTCCGTTTTCATGTCTGCGTCCCCTTGTACTTCACTGGCAATTGGTTTCTTAATACAACATAAAATCTTGTCCAAAATCAATAGCATACCAACATGTATCACCGTAGTTTTTGTCAATAACCTCCACGGACGCCGGATCCTGTGACTGCTGGTAATGCGCCATGAGCAGGGCATAATCACGAAACTTGACAATGATCGCGGGGGAACATTGGTATTCCGGCGGACTTTCGCAACGGCCTGTTTCTATGAAATGACAGTACAGAAGCCCCATTTGAAAAACCTCAGGAACTTCTGTAATGCCACTCTTGACAAGTCCTTCGTAGTATACCGCAAACTTGGAACGGTATAACTTAAAATCTCGCAAAATAATCACGTGCAAAAGCTGCTGCTCCTGCCATGGTCGCGGGATATTTTTAATATTGCGAAATCGCGCCGCGTATGTCACACATGGGTAATAATGCGTATCGTCTCCTCCCAAATAATCGGCATCCGGACGCAATGACCGCATAAAATATACCTGCTTCACATCTTGAATCAACCCGGCCGGAAGCAGGTTGAGTGCGTCGTCGTCTTTGTGTTCTTCATGCTGCGAGCAATAGTCGAGAACGGCTTCCCATCTTTTGCACCACTGCTGACGAAAAGGCATTTTCTTTATGCGATTCAAATACCGGTTGGCCAACTGATATTCTTCGTTGACCAGGGCACCCATAAAAAGAATTTTAAGCAATCGCGGCGAATGATTGCGACGAAATTGGAAATAATTCATCGCCATGCGGTAACCATGATTGATATTACCGTTGCGAATGAGAAGTTCCATTCCGTAAATCTGAAAAGAAGAAATCTCAATTAAGTCATGCGACATTTCATATCGATAACCGCGTTCAAAATAATGCTGTGCCAATTGACCGGTTTCAAGTTGGGCCTGCCGGCGAAGCTCAATCAGCGGCAAGAGCGACTCTTTGAGTTTGCCTTCCAGTTCAATGATCTTCTCCCATTGGGCATGTTCAAAAGGACGCCACAGGGCAAGTGAAGTCATGAACTTATCGTCATGTTTCGCAAAAACTACTGCTAGCGCGCACAAACAGCAAACCGCCAGAACGGTCGCGATACTACCCGACGGGACAACAAAACGCCTGGTGGTATCGGATTTATCCGCGTCGTCCGGAACCTTGCCTGTTTGGCTTTTCACCGGCTGCGCGGCATTGGTCAAGGCCGCACCCGACTCGCTCGCGGCAGTCTCTGCACTTGCACTTTCGACATGCTCGTCCAACGACGCAGCCCGGCTCCGGTTACGACGATTTTTCAAAAAGTTTATCGTCGTGACAAACACAGGGACAACGAGCAAAAATACAAGGATGCCTCCGTACATCCGATTGATCATAATCATTTCGATATCCGCAAGCGTTATTTCGCGATAGCAAAAATTATGAGCATATAACATGCA
>JAQVID010000273.1 GCA_028695865.1 Thermoguttaceae bacterium
CAGGCGACAGCCGCCGCCGCGTCTTCCAAAAAGACCGGATACGGAACCTGGGGCGACAAGCGGTAACCACAGCCTACCAGAGCAAGGCGTCCTTCTTTAAATGCGTCAAGCGATTTAAACGGCGGCATTCCTTTCGTCCCATTGACCAGTCCGCCACCGTGAAACCAGACGACTGTCGCGTATCCTTTTTTTCCGGTTGGATAAAGCAGGTCAAGGACGCAACGCTGCTTCATATAGTCGTCGGCATTCTTCATCTTGTCGACTGAATAATAGGGAATATTCCTTTCCAATCTTGTTGCCGGTGTTTGAGGCTCCGCGGCCGACAAACAGACGGATAATGCCGCGAAGGCAAAAAAGAAGACGGTCGTTCTCAATATTGACGATTTCATGAAAAACCTCGTGTGACGAAGGTGGTCGTCGGGAAGTCGTCTGACAACACAACTGACAGATAATCTCTTCCCGTCTGATTTGATTATAAAGTGTGTCGCGAACAATTTCAATACCAGGCGAAAACTTTGTGTTGCGATTTTTTACGGAAGCTATGGTTAAATACGGTGGTTGAATACGGTGGTTGAATACGGTGGTTGAATACGGGCTGACAAGCAACCGACTTGCTGATTCTTTGTTTTGTATTATAATTTTTCGTATTGTGCGGCCTGCCCCCCCGTTTTCCGAAGGTAAACGGGGATCGCATGACCGAGAATGGAAGAATCGGTTGTAAAAGTATAAGATGTATGATAGTTGTAAATAAAGGAAACCGGGAAATGACTCAAAACGAATCGATCTCGTCGCCAGATTACCAAACACTTCCCAAGTCGGAACTGATTGCCCGAATTCGTGTCATCAAAGCGCAATACGGCGACAATATTGTTATTCCAGCACATTTTTACCAGAAAGACGAAATTCTCGCCTTGTCCGATTTTCATGGCGACAGTTTCCAGTTGAGCACGATTGCCGCCAAAAACGAAAAGGCACAAGCGATTTTCTTCTGTGGGGTTCACTTCATGGCGGAAACCGCTGACATGCTCGTGAACAGTGCTGAAAAACTTAAGGCCCGGCAAGGAAAACGCGTTGACGTTATTCTTCCTGCCCTCAATGCCGGTTGCACCATGGCGGATATGGCCGATGCCGAACAGATTGAAGCGTGCTGGTCCGAGTTGGGGCAGGTAATTGACACGGACGATATTACCCCAATTACTTATATTAACTCCGGTGCTGCCCTTAAAGCTTTTTGCGGCAAGCATGGCGGGGCGTCGTGTACTTCATCGAACGCGGCGGCCGTCTTGAAATGGGCTTTCTCGCGGAAAAAGCGTGTTTTGTTTTTCCCGGATCAGCATTTGGGGAGAAACACGGCTTGGAATATGGGGATTCCGGAATCGGAAATCATCCTTTGGAATCATAAGAATCGTGTACTTTTCGAGCAGTTGACCCTGTTGGGAAAGCCGTGTCCGAAAGCAGATGGACCTTGGGGAGGAAATTCGCCTGAACAAATCAAAAACTGCCGTGTTATTCTTTGGAACGGCTTTTGCAATGTTCACCAGCGATTTACCACGGATGACGTTGCCCGGATACGCAAGGAGTATCCCGAAGCGAAAATCATTGTTCATCCCGAGTGTTGTCGCCAGGTTGTTCGTCAAGCCGACTTGGCCGGTTCGACCGCGCTCATTTTGAAAGAAGTTGAAGGAGGGGCTCCCGGATCACAATGGGCGGTTGGCACAGAATGGAGAATGATTGAGGCGTTGCAGCGGTTGTTTCCGGACAAAACGATACTGAACCTTTCGTCCGAGCCGCGAAAATGTGAATCAATGGACCAGATTACCCTGGCCAATTTGTGTGAGGTCATGGAAGCGTGGGCAGCAGGCAAGCCGCGGCACATTGTTCGTGTTCCGGAGAGCATTGCGGTTGATTCGCTTAAATGTCTGGAGCAAATGCTTCGATGCCGATAGAAGAGCCGATAGAAGAACCGAAAGAACAACTGCGAGAAAAGCCAATCGAAGAACAGCTCGAACCGGATACATTATCGCGTCCGAAATTCATTCCGCAAAAGCGAACATGGCGGGCAAAGTTTCGCGACGCGTTTCATGGTTTGTCGCAGTCGTTCCACCGACAGAGCAGTTATCGCGTTCATTTTACGTTTGCGATCGCGGCCGTCGCGGCGGGAATTCTTGTCGGTTTGTCTGCGCTGGAATGGGCATTGCTCGTTTTTGCGATAGGTTTTGTCATTGCGGCGGAGATGTTCAATACCGCTCTGGAGGTGATGGCCCGCGAAATTACGGATGAGCAGTCTGAATACATCCGGCTGTCGCTCGACATATCCAGCGGGGCGGTATTCGTGGCGTCGTTGGTCGCCGTTATCACAGGCGTCATTCTTTTTGGACGCCCCATGCTCACTTTGTTTGAGTATATGTATGGACTTATTGGGCAATAGACTGTATAATATGGACGTTGTAATGGGGCTGAATATTGGCCGGAATATCGGCCGGAAACGGTCATGTGATTGGTGTGGCAGTCGGCGCGTCAGATGCAGTTTTTCTGTCTTGTGTATTTTACCGAATTTCACTCCCGTTGCCCTTGTATTGGTCTGTTTATGCCAATTATAACAATGAGTTTCATAAAAAGGAAAACTTTTTTTCGTGAATACCGCGCGACGCTTATCTTTTTTGACGATTAGCCTATAATGAATATATTGTGTCCCCGGTGGTTTTGTTTTACTTGTACCGTAACCAGAAAATTATCATGAGTTCAGAACAAAAGCTTGATCCGACCCTGCTGGAACAAACCAAACAGCAAATTCGGTCTTTGGTCAGCGAAATATCGCAAATATCAAAGGCGGATATTTCCCCCGAGGAATTTCAGTCGCAATTTTTGCCCCGGGTTATTACTGCACTGGCTGCGGTAGGAGGCGCAATTTGGACCGTGGGCCCAAATGGGCAGCTTGCCTTGGGGTATCAGGTCAATTTACAGCAAGCTCATCTTCACGACGATGAAGAAGCCAATAAGCAGCACAGTCGTCTGCTATATCAAATGCTCCGGTCGAGCGAGTCCGGAGCGCTTGTTCCGCCGCATTCCGGAACAGAAGGACCGGACGAAGCGGGTAATCCGACCGGTTTCCTTGCGATATTTGGCATGATCAAAACGGAGTTGGAAACGGTCGGTTTAATCGAGGTCTTTCAGCGGCCGGAAACGAATCCGGCAACGCAAAAAGGGTATTTGCGATTTTTGCAGCAAATGACCGCCTTGGCAACGGATTTCTATAAAAACCGGCAGTTGAAGAATTTTGGCGATCGGCAATCGCTTTGGACGCAACTTGAAGATTTTACTCGAAATATTCACAAGACCCTTGACCTTCGTGAAACGGAATATACTGTCGCTAATGAAGCCCGACGCCTGATTGAATGCGACCGGGTGAGTATCGCAATCAAACGTGGGCGCAAAGCGTATATTGAAGCGGTTAGCGGTCAGGACATGGTTGATAAGCGTTCGACCACGGTCAAGTTGCTTGGTAAATTGGCGACCGCCGTTATCGCGTGCAACGAGCCCATTGTATACACAGGCGACACGGCCGACTTTGCTCCCCAGGTGGAGGAAGCGGTCGAGGAATATGTTGACGAATCGCACACAAAAATGGTCGCCGTGTATCCGCTTATTCATCAGGATATAACGGTAGGAGATTTCGACGAGACGGAGCGGGATAAAATGCCGACGCTCTATCCGTTTGGCGCGATTATTGTTGAGCAAATCGAAGATAATCGTGTTCCGGAGCGAATGCAAAAACGCGTGGAGATCGTCGTTCAGCATGCCCGGGGGGCCATCGGAAACGCTCTGGACCACAACAGCGTCTTTCTCATGCCGGTTTGGAAAGCCATTGGCAAGTCGAAGGTGCTCGTCAGTGCCCGTATGCTGCCCAAAACGATTTCCGTTACTGCCGGGATTCTCCTTTTGCTCTTTGCCATGTGGCTCGTGCCGTGGAATTTTAACATGCATTGCCAGGGAACGCTTGAGCCGGAGACGCGGCGCAATATTTTTGCCCGGGAGGAAGGCAAGGTTGACGAGATTTTTGTTCAACACGGTTCACAGGTTTATGGTCCAGGAGCCGATCCTGCCCATCCGGAAGGAACATTACTGCTGCGATTAACGAACAGTCAACTGGAGGCTGATTTGGAAAAGGCCCTGGGAGATTTGGCGGAGGTACAAAAGCAGATCAGTTCGCTCAAAGAATCGGGATTTCGCAGTGAGCGTCTTGACGACCGAATTCGAATCAATGGTCAGTTGGCGCAATACGAAGTTCGTGAGCGTTCGCTTAAAACCCAACTCGGAATCTTACAGGAGCGTTCGAAGGAATTGGAGATTCGTTCGCCGATCTCGGGTACGGTGATGACCTTCGACTTGGGTAATAAATTACAAGGTCGCCCCGTTCAGCCCGGTCAGGTCCTGATGGAAATAGCCGAACCGGACGGCAAACTCATTCTGGAACTCGACATGCCCGAGCGAAGAATCGGCTATGTGACGTCCTATGAGGAAGAGTTGAAAAAGAAAAACAATGATGTCAAATTGACGACCGTTCATTTTGTGATGATGGTCGATTCGACAAAGACGTTTTCGGGCAAGATCATCGAAGAGCACGACCGTGCGGAGAATCGCGGCGATTCCGGTACGACCGTTCGGCTCAAAGCGTCGATCGATGATCCTGATTCGCTTCCGGAATCGAAACGGGCGGGAGCCGGAGTCAGTGCGAAAATTTATTGCGGTAAGAAGCCCTTGGGTTTTGTTTTGTTCCACGAAGTGGGAGCTTACCTGCAAAAAACCGTCTTCTTCTGGTTTAAGTAACGTTGTATTAGTCCATTCCGAGGTCAATCATGCCAAATAAATTGAAAATAGAAAACAAGCTTTCCGGTCGAGTCGCAATCGTACTGACCTTTGCGATTTTCACGCTGGGAATCGTGACGGGCTCGTGGGTCTGCGCGTATGGATTTGGGTACACTCGCGACATTAACCCGGCGACCGGTCGTCCCAGCGGCGAGCAACCGGTTTACAATACATATGACGCCGGGAAAGTCAATGCCCAGGGGATAACCCTTGAACCGACAAAAATACTTAAACGTCAAGTCGTTCCTGCCGTGGAGTATGGTCAGGACGCAGGTGCTTCCGCAAATGCCGTGTCACAGGGAAAGCCGATCGTTGTTACCACTCCTGTTCCTGCGCGAACTCCGGTTGGTAATACGAATGCTGCGACCGAAGTTGCCAAGCCTGAAGTGAAACCGGTCGCTCCGGCTCAAGCAGAGAAAACGGCCAAGACGACCGAAATCGCCAAGCCTGAAGCCAAACCGGTCGCACCGGCTCAAGCAGAGAAAACGGCCAAGACGACCGAAGTTGCCAAGTCTGAAGTGAAACCGGTCGCTCCGGCTCAAGCAGAGAAAACGGCCAAGACGACCGAAGTCGCCAAGCCTGAAGCCAAACCGGTCGCTCCGGCTCAAGCAGAGAAAACGGCCAAGACGACCGAAGTCGCCAAGGCT
>JAQVID010000274.1 GCA_028695865.1 Thermoguttaceae bacterium
GCGAAACCGAGCTTGTCGAAATATTGACGAGCCGGCGCGTCGATCTCCCGTCCGGTTTTGCCCGGAATGAGCATTTCCCGCGTACGAACGAACGCTTCACGCAAATAACGCAAGCATTCCTTTTGCGCGGCCGTGTATTCTCCGGAAACAGGAAGATAATCGCCCATCACTCCGGCATAACCGTTGATTTTGGGAGCAAGACCAATCATGACCGTTTCACCGGCGACGAGAACCTTGCTACTGGCGGTTGGAACCACCGCGTTCGAACGGGAACCACTGCCGACAATCGCCGAAAAGCCGAAACTGGAGGCCCCGCGACTTCGCGCCGCAAATTCTCCGGCCGCGGCCACTTCGATTTCACTGGTCCCGGGAGCAATTTTGGCTTTCATGGCATCGTAACATTCATCGGCCAGCGCGAACGCCTTGCTGATCTGCTCGATTTCCCAAGGCGATTTCTGATAGCGTAATCGAAGATAATCGTCGGTAATATCGACCATCTCGACCCCGGAGAATCCCTGGGCAAGTCCTTCATAACATTCGTGCGGCATGCGGGCACCCCCCACAATACCAATTCGGTGAATTGATCCCAAATTGGCGATCAATTCCTTGAAAAGGGCCGGAAAGTCAATGATCGTCGCCGCGGGATACTCTTCGTCCGGAACCATAAAGACCGGGAAATTTCGCGTTTCCGTAATGGCACTGTCTTGTTGGGCAAACGGTTCGCTTTCGGGTCCCCCCAAAAGGAGCGGCTGTCCTTCGCGGGGAATCAGAACCGCGCCTGACTCAAATTGCGGACACCAGCCCGTCAAATACCAGCCGTTACCAATATTGAACTCGTCATAATACACCAAAGCCAAATCAAGGTTCTTTGCCTTGAGAATGTCCCGAACCTGGGCTAAACGGGCCTGACTTTCCGATTTGATCAGATATCCCATTGTGTGTTCCCTTTCGTTTAAAAAGAAAAATAATCATTTTGGGTGCTTGACACAAAAGCATGCCATCCATGTGACCAATATACCAGTTTCGAAAGGCCATGTCAATCAGCGTTCAACCAAAAATAAGCCAAGTTCCACAGTCCAATGCGTGACCCCCGGGAAAAACGTTTTTCGGGGGCATTTTTCGGTACTGCATTCTTTGTTTTTTGTCCTTTGTTTTTTGTCCTCTGACAGGTATTTTATGGATATTGTTTTCCAAGGTGAAATTTACGGCTTTAAATCATTGCTGTGAACGACGCCCCGTGGAAATACTCTTTTTTTAACCATTCCGTGTAAAACACAAATACAATCGACACAAATCATTTCGCGACAGGCAAGCCAGACTTTGTGCGGCACGATGGGGAGTAATTGCTCGTCCGCAACTTGGCCGATTCTTCATGTGGTCTCTGTTGACAATTATCCCGGTAATTGCAAGGGAATTTTTGGGGGTTTTATATTTTTTTGAGAAAAAATATTTTTCGTTTTAACTTGACAAGACTGAAGTTTTTGTATATCTTATATTAAGGAAAGAGTGGGGGCAGCAGGAACGAATTTTTCGTTTTTTCGGTCTTCGTTCCTACCGTGAATTATTCAGACGAAAGAACTTTGCAATTGTCTTGGACTCTTTGCGTTTGAGGGCCTTTTTTTGCATAAAAAACAGTAAAGTTCAACGCCGGATTGGGGCTCACCTTTTATATCGATTGAATATGGTATACGGAATTACTTTAGAATGAAACAAACATATAACACCATAAGTATTCTCATGAATAAATTGTGCCGTGTCTGTATTTTATATCTCTTTTTGGGCGTGTTCGTCGGTTCAGTGGTCTTTTCCGCGGAATCTTCCGGACGAACAGTTCGTGTCGGTTATGGTGCTTTGCCCGGTTATCACGATCAGTTTCCGGATGGACGGCGGTCCGGTTACGGTTATGAATATTTACGGCGAATCGCGGATCGCGCCGGCTGGAAATGCGAATATGTCGGCTACGACAAGAGTTGGTCCGAACTGTTGCTCATGCTTGAGCGGGCCGAAATCGACTTGCTTTCCTGCGTGAACAAAACGCCGGAACGGGAGCGGAAATTCGCTTTTTCGGAGAATCCGCTTGGTACTTCGTTTGTCAATCTCACCGTGAAGGCCGGTAATACCCGTTATCATCAGGGCAATTATGCCGCATGGTCGGGCATTCGTGTTGGCATGGTTCGCGGCAATCAGCTCAACGAGGCCTTTAAGACGTGGGCGAAATCCCAGAATATTCAATACACGCAAGTTCTGTTTGCAAGCGATGTGGAAGCGGGCAAGGCGTTGCAGCAAGACAAAATCGACGCGTTGGTTTCCATCAATTTTCGCAGTATGCACAACGAATGGCTGCTTATACGCATTGAGCCGGAAGCGGTTTTTTTCGCGGTCGGCAAAAACAATCCGAAACTCCTTTCCGAACTGGATTAAGCGCAAGCCGAAGTACTTCATGACAATCCGCTTCTGCATTCCCAGCTGACATTACGCTATTATTCCACCCAATTTCCGGTGATTGTTGAAGACCAGGTAAAACAGTTTGCCGACAGAGCCAGACGCGACGGCACCACGTTTCACGCCCTGCTTGACCCCGACCGGTTCCCGCTGATCTTTCTCAAGGATGGCGAATTGAGCGGAATCCAATATGATCTGATACGCAAACTCATGGCCAACAGCGGAGTGAATATCCAAATCACCCCCTGTGGAACGCATGAAGAATATCTCAAGTTGAAAAATAACAAACAATTCGATATTATTCTGGATACGGCGTTCGATTTTTCGCAGGCGGAGACAACCGGCGTTCGGCTCTGCAACAGTTATTTTTCAACTCCGGTTTCCCTGCTGATCCGTAAGGGCAACGCGGTTCATACCGATAAAATCGCGCTACTGTCGAGTTCCAATTTATCCAAACTGCTGATCGAAAACGGCCTTGGTTCGGAGAAGCTCGTTTATTTCCCATCGATTAAAGAGGTCGTGGAAGCGGTAAAGCAGGGTAGCGTGGACGGAGCGTATCTTTACACCAGAACCTGCAATGAAGTCATCCGATTTGATACTTCCGATGTTTTGGCGTCCAAGTTGACTCCTAACTTACAAATGGAATACGCGATTGCGGTCAACCGCGGTGCGCCTCAGGAGCTTTTTGCGCTGCTATGTCACGCCACGGCGACGCTTTCGGACGAGGATATCCAGGACAGTGTCGAAAAATACGAATTCAATCCAACGCTCAAATATACCGTGGTTGAAACAATCAAGCGGAATCCGGTTAAAACGGTCGCCGTTTTGCTGGTGATACTGGCGATCATCGTGTCCGGTTTCAGTTTTATTCTGCTTGCCCGCCGAAAGCTGTATCGCAACGCCAAAATTCTGGAAAAACTGCCGCTGCGATTTTTTGTGGTCGACCGGAAAGGCACGGTTCTCCTGCTCAATACCCCCGATCTGCCGGACACTCCATGTCGAACGATTTCCGATCTGGATGAGCCCGTGATTACCGACATTATGAAGAAGTTGGCTGCCGAGGCGTTCCTGACCGGCACGGCACAGGTCGATTACGACTATGGTAAGGAAAAGCGGTCGGCGGTCGCATCACGCCTTCCGGCCTCAATTTTTGGCAAGGATGCCGTGGTTTGGGTCTCGCAGGACACCACGGCGCTTCACGAAGCCCGGGCAGAAGCACTTGATTTGGCTGTTCGGATGCAGGTGAATTTGAGGAGCATAGGAGACGCGGTCATCGGTACGGACGCACAGGGGCTCATCACTTTAATGAATCCGGCGGCGGAAAAATTCTGTGGTATTACCGAAGCGGAGGCACGAGGAAAAAAGCACGAGGACTGTTTCAATATTGTCAATTACGAAACCGGAGAGCCGGTCGACTCGCCGGTCCGAAGCGTGCTTGCCACCGGGAAAAAGGTCGAACTGGCCAACCATACCGATCTGATCAGCCTCGACGGAACCCGGAAGCATATTGCCGACAGCGCCGCACCGATTCCCGGCCAGGACGGCAGTATCCGTGGCGTGATTCTCGTGTTCCGTGATGTGACGGATGAGTATGACAAACGCGACAGACTTCGCGATTTGAACGAGAGTTTCCGGATTTCCGCCGACATGTCCCGCGTGACTGTCTTCTATTTCAATCCGGTAGACTGGAGCATTTCCGGGGTGACTTCGTTGGAAAAGTATATTCCGGTGAAAGACGGGAAACTGCTTCCGTACAAACAATGGGTCTTTGCCGCGGACCTTGAGGGATTGGAACAGTATACAAAAGAAGTCCGTGGCGGGAAGCTCATGGACGCCTCCACAATATTCCGTTCCGAGTACGGCGGGAAGGTACGTACTTTCCGGTGCTTCCTGCGTCGATCGTCGAAAGCGATCGAGGAACAGGGCGAGGAACTGATCGGCGTCATTCAGGAGATCACCGAATACGTCGAGCAGGAAAACCTCCTGTCGGAGACACAGCGAATGTGGGAGTTGATCGGGGATGCACTGCCGATACATCTCTTCGCCAAAAATGTGGACGATGATTTTCGTTATATGATGGGCAACCGGAAATTCGCGGAGTTTGTCGGAAAAACGAGCAAGGAACTCTTCGGGAAAACCGATCAGGAGCTCTTCCCTCGCACAAAAGACAGCCAGTGGTTTGAAAATTGTGATCGGGAGATTGTCAAAAGCGGGCAAGTCCAGCAGTTTCAGGAGACGGTCGCCGATGTCAACGGACGCGAATTTCAGCTCCAAACGCTCAAAACGACCCTTGCCGGTCCCGGAGGAAAGAACTTGCTCGTCGGAGTCTCCATGGATATTACCGAGCAGCAGTTGCTGGAGCGAATGGAACGTGCCCGTACGAAAGCGCTGGAGGTGTTCTTCTCTGCATCTGATATCCAAACGGCTTTTGCCTCAACGCTGAAAATTCTGTCCGAGTACAGCGGAGCGGTTTTCACTTGTGTGCTCAAAAGGAAGAATGAGGAAACCCGGGATATGGAGTTGTTCTCCGATTATCGCGTCGCCGACATTCCGCCAATGTGGCCGCAGGGCGAAGTGATCCATTTCGAGCCCGAATGGTGCGACCAGCAAATACTGCTTCGCCGCCAGGGAACGATTCAATGCCCCGATTTGGATGTTTCCTCCAAACTGTCCGATTGCCAGGTGATAAAGACTCTGCGTTTGAAAGAGGGAATTAGAGCGGCATCCATGGCCGGTATTTTCCAAAAAGGAAATTTATGGGGTGAACTTGTCGTTGGGTTTGCGACTCCACGCAACCAATACGACCAATTGTATGAGACTTTTTTGAATTCCTTCGTGTACCTTCTGGAAGTAATGATCGAACGAACCAATATGGAATACACGGTCCGCGAATCGCTGACCCGTCTGGAACTGGCTTCAGAAATGGGACGGGCGGCCGCTTTTGTTTACGACCTGGATCGGCAAAAACTGTCCGGTTCGCGCCAGTTGAGTCAATACTGGCCCGAACGCGATGGTCAGTTTATTCCCTTCACGGAATGGGTTCATCCGGATTATCTTCCGAAGTGTAACG
>JAQVID010000275.1:0-4711 GCA_028695865.1 Thermoguttaceae bacterium
GAAAGGGCTTTGTGACACGAGCTTTCGCGCCTCACGTATTCCGGGGCAATACCGGTAACGACGGCGTACATTTCTCGCAAACGCTCGAACGTTTCGGCTTCCAGCTTGTCCAGCTCGTTTTCTTCGCGAGTCCCCTTCCCTGGTTCATTCAAAAGCGTTACGATCCAGTCGATCATTCCGCGTATCGTCAAAACGGTTGACGCGCTCCCGCTACCGTCGCTGGGCAAGACAAAATCAAACCGCTCCTCCAGCGCCATCATCAGATCCACAATTCCCAGGCCCATAACGCTCCCTTTCTCCTGTCCTGCCGTCGTCCGTTTGTTTTATCGTCCGTTTGTTTTATCGTCCGTTCACTTTATCGCCCGTTTACTTTATCCGAACTGTCTGGCTTTTCGTAAAGGATCACCTTGCATTCCCCCGGTTTATTGTCCAGTTCGATTTGGGTTCCTGATTGCAGTTTCTTCCCGGTTACAGAATCGTAGAAGTTCATTGTCTCCGGAAAGTAAAGGGTAATCGGGCTCTCCAGACGATGACCGACGGCGATTCCGTTGCCGAGATACACCGCGTTTCCGGGATCAGACGGAGGAAGAATTCCCGTCGGACCGACCAGCATGACGACAGTACCTTTTCGATATGCTTTTTTCTGAATCGCTTCCACCTGTTCCGGTGTGATGGCAACCGGCGAAAAGAAAAGATACAATTTGTACTCCGGTAATTCCGGATTGAGTATATCTTCAAGCGTGTAAATATCCGGCGTCAAACCACTCATGCGGAGGGATTCCATCGCGGCACCGCCGCGGGAAAACGCGTCCGCGGAAAGACCCGCCGAACTCTTTATGCGACCCCTGTATTTTCCGGCGTTTGCTCCCGGTGGACTTCCGAAACGGAAGCTTTTCGCACTCAAGATTTTCGTGTTAAAACTTTTCGTGTTAATACTCTTCGTGTTAATACTTTTCGAATCCAAGTTACGCAATCCCCAACGGAAAGGGTATAGTATAGCAAAATGTCGACGCGATGTCAACAAACCGCGACCGTTCACCCGAACGATTAAAAGGCGTTTTGGGAATGGATGACTATAATAATAAGAATAATAAGAATAATAAGAATAATAAAAAAACGCTTTCCGTATCATGGGAAAGAAATCCCAAAAGAGCGGGAAACGTGCCGACCATCGTATGCTCTCGGTTCACGAAACCGCATGGCGTCTGTTCAATAACTCCAACCGCAAAAGGCGAATGTCCCCGGACTGGCAAAAGAGCGCCCATTGGTATTAACTTTAGGATTGTATTTCACGCAAAATGAACTATCATCGCGCTTAGTATTATTTTGTCACGCAAAGCCGCAAAGACGCCAAGGGAGTTACCACGCCATTGATTACATTTGTCCTTTACCTGCTGCTTTAAGAAAGGGAAGAAACAATAGATATTCTTCTTTTCTTTGCGGCTGGCGTCTTGGCGTGACACCTCCCTAAAGAAAGTTTATTTAACAACGGGGGACGCGGAAGAAAACATCCAAGATACAGGCAAGGGATACCCCCAGCTCACGTCGCTGTGTTCAAGCCTTGACAGAATTTTCGACTATTTTCAGAAAAATATCCGAAGGCAAACGCAAAGTACTTGCACAGTACTCCGTCTTCCGTTACAATCAAAGGTCGTGAGGGATTCGATCTGTCGAAACGTTCAGCGGGTGGAAATCGCAGATGAGTGTGAATAGTATCACGCTTTTCATCCAAGCTTGGACAACACGTGAACAGTGAACAATGTAACTACCTGTTTTACCGATAGGAAACAGCCTGTGTATGCACCGGCGAAATTTACCCCCACCCATTTACGACGAACACCTTAAATAAACGCCAAAAATCTCTGTTTAACAAAAAATTTTTGGAATTTTTCACATTTTTCTGTTGATATTAACAAATAATTATGGATAATACAGAACATGGGCAACCGGGGTAATGAATTGTGTCCCGAATTTAAATAATAGATGATATCTTAATACGGAGCAAAACAGTTATGGCAGGTTTATTCCAATGGCTGATGGAATTGTTGGGAATTTGGAAGTCGGAAGCAAAACTTAACGCGAAAAAGGTTGTGGAGTATGAAAAACTGAAAGAAAAACAGAAGGATAAGATTAAATGCGCTTACGACGATCTTAAGACGTACAAGGATGAAATTGCCTCCGAAGAAAAGCTTATCCTGGCGAAGGAAAAAGAGATGGAATCGTCTCATGGCAAAACACGCGAAATCGTGGAACGCGAAATCGACGTATGCCTTAAGAAGATCGATCTGTCCAAAGGAAAACATGATATTGTCTTCCGAAGCATTGAAACAGGTAATTTAATTGTCGAAAAGCTGGAAGTGCTCATTCAGGCCCTTGGCAGTCCGGAACAGGACGTCGATTTGGACGATTTGATTGTCGAACTATCAGTACTGGCTCAAGACATGAAAGAGCAGGATCGGGAGCTTGGCGTACTGACAACAACGGGTTATAACCCCGCAAGCCGCAAAACGATGGACGTTGCCACCCGTCTGGCGGAACTCCACGGCGAAATCGAAGCCACGCAAAAAAACGACACTCCGCAAGTTGCCGAAAAGTCTTCAACATCATTGCCGGAATCCTTAACGGATTCAGATTCCGCCGAGAAGGTCGATTGTCTTTAGACTTTATTGATAAACTTAGACTTGATTGATAAACAGAAAACAACAGTGATTTAAGGTAATATCATGAAACAGATAGCGTTTTTGGTAGGAATCAACCGATATCAGAATATTGGACAGGTGAATTACGCGGAGCAGGACGCGGAGGACTTTTCCTTTGCGCTGCGTGATTATTGCGGTTTTTCGGAAGACGATATTTTCCTGCTGCGGACGGGTACGGATGTAAACACGCTTCCGACGCGGAGTCTTGTGGAACGGCGTCTGCGTCAGATACGCGATATGAAAACGAATCTTGATCTTTTAATCGTTGGATTTTGGGGGCACGGATTTACGGGTCCGGACGGCAAGCGTTATCTTTGCGCGGTGGACACATTGGAAAGCGAGCTTGCGAAAACGGCGGTCTCTCTGGAGTCGCTGCAGAACGATCTTGTTCAAACAGGGGCGTCGAATACGCTTTTGATACTTGACTGCTGTCAGAATTATCCGGGCCGGGGAATCGCGACGGCTTGGACGGAGCACGATACGGAGGAGCTGAATCGAGTGCATTCCCGCGATATTCGTGCTTCACGAGAGAAGAAGCAATTTGAAATCCGTCACGAGCCTCGATTTGGAGTGATGAACGCATGTTCTTCGGGTCAGCGTGCGTATGAATGGGACGCCCGGCATCACGGTATCTTTACGGCTCATTTGCTCGACGCGTTGGAAAAGGGGATACATACGTACACGGGCATATCGACTTATCTTTCCGAACAGATAACGCAAACGACCATGCGTCTGAATAAAGAGCAGACACCGACCTTCCGTTTTGAAGGGAGCGGCGATATTGAGTTGAGTTTGCAAGGTTATACCGGTCCTCCCCAGCCAGGAAGACAACAGGAAGACGTCCCATTCCCCCATCCCAAAATGGGAACAAAATGGCATCTGTATGATACGACAACGAATAAAGAAGAAACAAAAACCTTTGACCAGATCGTATGCCATATTGATGCAGGCGAAATTCCGCGTTCGACACAAGTATGGTGTTCCGGCATGGCAGACTGGCAGACGATAACGGAAGTTCGTGAGTTTCGCGATTATTTTGCGCCGGAGATCAAGCCCCGTATTCCCGCCGCACCGGTATTGCCGGAGAAATTCATGAATGAAACAGGGCAACACTTTCAATTGATACCATTCGGCGAATTCATGATGGGCGATACACTGGAACCCGAGGAAGTGGACAAGAAATATCCCGGAGGAAATGTGGGATGGTATAAGGATGCGCATCCCCGTCACAAGGTCGTGATGAGCACGCCATTCTATATGGGAATTCACGAGGTGACCGTAGGGGATTTTCGCGGTTTCGTAAATGCGACAGGCTATAAGACGACAGCGGAAAAAGAGGGCACGGCGCGTGGGTATGATAGCAAGACGCGTAAATGGGGTGATAGAAAGGGCTTAAATTGGCAATCGCCGGGAATAGAACAGGAGAGTGATCACCCGGTGACGTGTGTGAGCTGGTATGATGCTGAGGCGTTTATCAAGTGGCTGAACGCACATTATTTACATGGTATTCCGTCAGGTTATCGTTATCGACTGCCGAGTGAGGCACAATGGGAATACGCTTGCAGGGCAGGATCGCAGACAGATTTTTTCTGGGGAAACCGACAGGAAGACGGCAAGGGGTATATAAACGCTGCGGACCAAGCTGGAATGCCTTGGGGAGCGAAATGGGCATATGCTTTTCCGTTCGATAGCGGCAACACAGGGACAGCCCCGGTGGGTAGTTTTAAGCCGAACGTTTTTGGATTGTACGATATGCTTGGCAATGTATCGGAGTGGTGCAACGATTGGTATGGTGATTATCCGAGTGTTAGTGTAACGGACCCAACGGGTCCGGAAGGCGGCTCGTCCCGGGTCGATCGGGGCGGGAGCTGGAGCTACAGCGCCAGGGACTGTCGGTCGGCGGCCCGGGGCTGGATTGGTCCGGGCAGCCGGAGCGTCAACCTGGGCTTCCGCTTGGCCTTAGTTCCAAGCAAGTGAGTTTGACGCGAGCGGAGCTCCGTGCCGGACGCGGG
>JAQVID010000275.1:4721-5456 GCA_028695865.1 Thermoguttaceae bacterium
GTCCGGTAATCTCCCGGGGGATTGTTAAGGGGGCGGCGCCCCCTTAACCGGCTGCGCCGCGTTAGCGGCGCGAAAATTGCGCGGTATTCGGCAGGGGTTCGAAAGTCAACGACAGCGGGTCTGCTTTTCGTCACGTCTGCTTTTTGTCAGTACGAACATAAAATCGAATCACCAAAAAACAGTGTAATTATCCAAAAGAGCTCAATCACAAAAGACAAAGTAATCAAAAAAGGCGATATTATGACAATACGAACAATCGTGAAACGATATGAAGGGGTATTTCAGCGAGGGTTCCTTTACGACCGCGGAAAGCGGGAGTTACGCGTGTTTCTTGCGGAGCCGCAGACCTCCTGCTGGCTATACGCGGACGACCGGTTTAAACAGATTACCGATCTGGACCAGCTTGGCCGGAATCTCTCCGGGTCCGTTCTCCTTCAACTGACCACGAATCCCATTGAGTTTACGCTCGTCTGGGAGGTCGTCACGCAACACGAGGTAACTTGCACCGTTGAAGTTGTTGCGCAGGCGCGAATCGTTCAGGGAGCCGACTTTTGTGCCCGGTGGCAGGATTGCCTGCAAGGCGGAAATGTACCCGACCGGGTCCGAATTGAAAACCGGGTAGTTGAAAGCAAGCGGCCCTTTGTCGTCGATACCCTGGCGTCTTATTCCTTTGACCAGCTTGTGGAGAAGGACGAAGTACCGTCAGCGGCGTGGCGGGAATGGCTTTGCGACGCG
>JAQVID010000276.1 GCA_028695865.1 Thermoguttaceae bacterium
CATTGTTCATCCGCGAATTGACTCTCCCGAAGGGGATACGCGACCTTATCCTTGTCCCGACCTGTGCGGTGCGGTCGTTGCTCTGAAATTGGCTTGGGCCATTGGTAAGGCAATGACCGGGGAAGAAAACGTTAGTCCTTCCATGCGAGATTTTTTGGTGGGAGCCGTTGGTCTGGCCGCCTTGGGGACCGTTGCTGACGTGGTTCCGCTTCAAGACGAAAACAGAACGATTGTCCGATACGCCCTGTCCAACAGTCTGGTCACACATATTCCGGTTGGACTTCAATGCCTGATTAAGGAAGCCGGTCTGAACAGTCGCAGGCAGATTACAAGTGAAGACATAGGTTTTTCCATTGCTCCGCGTCTTAACGCCGCCGGTCGTGAAGTTCTTCATCACAACGATCAGCGAGACGAAGAAGACGAACGCAACTGGGTCATCGGGAAGTCGCTTCTGGAGCATCCGGACCGCTTGGCCGGAGCCGGTCAAATGGGCCTTGCCCGCTTGGGCGTTGAGCTTCTCATTACGCAACATCAGGCCCGGGCCGAGGAGTTGGCTCCGTTTATCAATAATCTCAATTCAACCCGGCAAAAGCTGGAGCGAAAGATTATGTCCGACGCTCTTCGCATGATCGAAAAAGATTACGAAGACGATCCGGCGTTCGTGTTGGCGTCGCGTCAGTGGCATCCGGGCGTGATTGGTATTGTCGCCGGACGGCTTGCCGAACGCTTTCATCGACCTGCCGTGATGATCGCTCTTCAGAATACTGATCCGGGCACCGGGTCTGCTCGTGGTGTGCCGGATTTAGGGGTAAATCTTTATCAGGCGTTTGAGCACTGTTCGGAGTATCTGGTCCGATTCGGAGGTCACGCCGCCGCAGCCGGTCTTGGAATTAAAGAAGCAAATATCAATGCCTTTCGCGCCGCGTTTTGCGATTACGTCTCGCTCCATGTTTCGGAAGAGGCTAAGACGCCGACTTTATATATAGACGCCGAGTTCCCGCTTTCGGCGGTCTCCATGGCGTGTATAAACGATATGGAAAAAATGGCTCCGTTCGGCTCGGGCAATCCGCGTCCGTTATTCGCGACGTTTCAGGTTACGCTTGCTGTTCCCGCCAAAAGAATCGGCGCCAAAGGAAAAACGAAAAAAGACGGTCTCGAAACAGAGGAAGGTCGAACTTTTTCCGCGCGGTTCCGCCAATTTCAGGATGAACGCCGCGCTATTGCCTTTGGTCGGGGCGATTGGGTTGATGAAATGAACGCCGCTGTTGCGGCCAATCCTGGCACAAAATTCGATATTGTTTATCAGATCGTCTTCAACGATTATCTTAAGCAGCCTGAACTGCGGCTCATCGACTGGCGTCTGGCTCGATAACTCTTTTCCCGCGCAGAAGAATTTTCATCATACCCCAAATCAAGGTCCATTACGAACAATCAAGCCCGTAATGGAGGTCGCTTGCGACCGGAATGAGGGAATGTTTGTACTTATTCGAACCGCTCTCCCCCTAATTTCGCTCGTTTCACTCGCTCCATATACGGGCTTGCGGAATTTTCATCATAACCCAAATCAAGGTCCATTACGAACAATCAAGCCCGTAATGGAGGTCGCTTGCGACCGGAATGAGGGAATGTTTGTACTTATTCGAACCGCTCTCCCCCTAATTTCGCTCGTTTCACTCGCTGCATATACGGGCTTGCGGAATTTTCATCATACCCCAAATCAAGGTGCGTTACGACCAACAGTGACGATTCGTTAATCCCAATATCCATCCGCCGCTGTTACTTGTAACGTATATGTATTTACAGTCACTGTATATAGTATAAGCAACTTTGGTATTTTGGGAAAAATTCCCGGTTTTACAGAATAATCGAAACTTTGGCGGTAACGACTAAATCGAATAATGTGGTTATGACCCGCTGGACGCGATTTATTGCCGGCTCGGCACGTCACAAACGGCGCTGATGTCCGGATAACCAAAAAATACCATTATTTTCAGACATTTGTTTCAGGATGGTCGGCACATGTTTCGATAAATAGCAAGAAGTCTCTCTGTTTTAGAGCGATTGTATGTTTATTTGCATAGGATAGGTAAAATAAATAGGTTTGCACAAGATGGTTTTTGCAGTGAAGCGTGAACCAGCGAGCCCGAATAGGAGTTTTTTCACTGAAACTTTTACAGAAGGCTCTTTGTGCAACTTGTGTAATTTAACGCCCTTGTATAAAATGAGAAGGTTACGCAAACATTAGACGGCTGCTTTCGTGTTTGGATGGACGGCAGACGGCTTAATATAATTTTTAAGGAAGAGTATCAATTTAGGAAAGGTTCCAGAGACCGCGTTTTCCTTCCCGGGATGGAAAACAGTCTTCTGGCGATCACCAGTTTTTTCTTTCCGGAGGGAATAAAAGCATGAGTATTTTGAGCAGGATTTTCGGTGGTAAAAAGGCAGTTTCGCAAGCCAAGGGAGTCAAGCGGCTTGCCAATCGTGGGTTGAAACTCGAACTTCTTGAAGACAGGCAGCTTTTGTCGGCCAGCGATATTTCTCCAACCGGTTGGAATCTCATGGTTGATGGCGACGACAACGGCAATAGCAGTACGTCGGAGCTTAGTCCTACCGCGTCCCTCAATTTCGGTTATGACACCGAAGGAACGGATACGGCTACATTTGGCTTTGTTGTTGCGGCCCAAAAGACGGAAGGCAACACGTTCAAGCCGGGTTCCATTTCCGTCATCGACAACGCGTCAGGCAACGCCATTGATCCTCTCGTGACGAAAATCACGGATGGCAAGAGTATTGTTCTCGTCACGCTTAATCCGAGCGAGGATGGTTATACGATCAATGTAACGTCAAGCGGAACCAACTACGGGCAGTTCGTGTGCGAGGTCTATCTTCCGGGCGATACCAATGGCGACGGCATTGTTTCGACAGACGAAGTGCAAGAAACGAAAGGCACGCTGGCCGCAACCGGACCTGATCCGTGGGTATCGACATTTCAGGCTCGCTTTGGTCATGATAAAGAATGGTTTCTTCAGAATGTGTCCCTGTTTGACCACGATCTGGATGGTCTGGTCAATGCAAGCGATGTGAACATTGCCACGCGCAATGGTAATACGTCGCAAGCGGCCGGGAATATGGCCGACAAGGTCAATTTGAATGCCGATCAGAAGTCGCCTGAAGTTGTTGTGCCCGACAACGATGAAGACGGGCCGAATTACCAGGCGACCTATGTTGACGGGGAACTGGACGAACTCAATGTTTATTCCACCGATAACGAAGCTCCGATTGTTACGTTCACCGACGACAATCCCATCTCGACCGTGACCATTGTTCCAAACGCAGGCGATAACCCGATTGTTGTTAATGTGACCGACCTCAATGTGAAAAATCCTGATACAGGGCTGTATGAAGTCGAAATCACGGCCGACATGTTCGCGACTGGCGGAATATTCGCCGACGCGATCACAACGCCGAACACGCCTGAAAACTTCAGTTTCGATGAAGTTTACGCGACAGACAGTTATGATAACGTTGAGGATTCGTTCAAACTTCATTATGAGTATGAAGCCACTCCGTCCATTCCGGTCATTGGTACGATGACCACTCCTGCCGAAGGAACCGAGAAGCCGGCCGCCACAACGCTTATTCTCTACACAGGCAACCTGCAAGATTATGTTTCCGATGTAGAGGGTGCTTTTATTCAAATCGCTGACGGGTCCGCGGGCAAGTTCAAGGCGGTTGATGAAGCAACACTTGAAGAAGTCGCCGGCCAGTACAAAGTTGTTTACTCCATCACAACTGATGGCGCGATAACGCTCAAGCTTTTCAATCTTGGAACAGGTACGCTGGATCCTTACGCCTGGCTTTCGACCGCTGTTGCCAATAGTGGCGACAACCAGAAGGTGTTTGCCCTTCCGTTTACCGTCGCGAATATTTACCACGAAAACTTCGTAAATGGTGAAACCGCCGCAACCACTTATTGGCAAGCCGGGAACTTTTCCGTCAATCTGAAACCGGAAAACGATACTCCGACCGCGGACGCCACGGATGCTGTTACTGTCACGCAGGGAACTCCCAATACGGTTGACGTACTGGCCAAAGTAGACGACGCGGACGACTGGGACGATCTGTCCATCGTCTCTGTCGCGGGCAAAGACGGTATTGCCAACGCGTTTACTACCGGAACGGTTCAAGCTGGCGATTATCCGGAAGACGCTTATGCTGGCATGAAGTACGCGGATATTACTGTTTCGACCGATGAAGGCGACAAGACCATTCGTGTTATTAACGACACGACTCAAAATTATACTCGTGATACCGATAAAGGCACGCACAACCTGGGCAGTAAGCTGGTAGTCGATCTGCTTGACAACTTCAATTTCCTGCGTATCGATGCCACACTGAATTTCTCGTTTACTTATACCGCGCAAGACAAGGCCGAGACCTCGGCGAATGCTGCCGCCAATATTACGGCCAAAGGTATCAACGACCAGCCCGAGGCAACGGATGTCGCTGCCGCGGCTACCGGTACGGTTACGGATGAAAACACCAAAACGGTTTATACACTTGATACCGAAGTTACCGATGCGGATGTTTACCCGGCCAATACCGAGACCTACAAGGTCAATATGGCGACGACGACGCCGAGCTGGATTTGTAATTATGATCCGGCCTCAACCGATCCGGACGAAGTTGCGGCGTATAATAAAATTGCGGCGAAAATGAATGCTTTAACGCTTTCTGCTTTCGTTTCGACAAAAGATACCCAGGGCGACCACACGATTACTTTCGATCCGGTGAACAACACGGATACGGAAAATCCGATCAGTTATTTCAGCTTCCTTGGTGAAGGCGAGTGGGTCAAGATTACTTATGAATATAACGTGACCGATAACTCGGGCGACACCGCCACCGCAACCAGTGATAACGCCGAAATCGTCTTCCAGGTCAATGGAGTCAATAATCAGCCGACGGTTACCGGTTGGACTCATAGCGAGGGAGAAAATATCGGAACAACCATCACGATTGCGATATCGGAATATGTAGGCGATGATCCTGACAAGCTCGATGTCGATGTCAACGACACGCACGAATTCTATCAGGTATCCTTGAAAGACGCGGCTTCCGAGACAGGTTATTCGCTTCAGCTCATTACCGACACATATCAAGCCGTGTATGATCCGACCACCGGCAATTACATTGGCCAGATTCGTTTCAAGGCCGGGAGTAACAAAACCGAACTTGAATTTGAAATGAATTATAAGACAGGTTATGACGCCAGCGATACGCTCAAGTGGAACTACAGCGACAAAGATGGTAAAAATGTCGCGACCCTTCCGATTACGCTGACGGTCACCGATGATTCCGACGCGGACAACGCGGTTTCAGAAGCGTTCACCGTTACCGTGGAAGCGGTAGGTACTTACAATGAGCCTGAAATCAAGAC
>JAQVID010000277.1 GCA_028695865.1 Thermoguttaceae bacterium
GGAGCGAGCGTTCCCCCAATAGCGATAGCCATTCCTTCTGCCGCCGAGAGAAACATGCGAAACGCTCCCCCGATTCCTTCATCCATCGTCTTGGCGACTCGTGCGCTTTCGCCTGCGGCGTTATCAATCGCGTTACACAAACTTTCAAAAGATTCTGAAGTGAGTTTGGCTCCACCCGCGAGAGCCCGCATATCGAATAATTCTTTAAAAATAGCTAATTTTTCAGCATTCGGAAGGTTGGCTGTAGCGATTCCCACTTCTTTCAGGACATCGGCCATATTGCGCAGGTTTCCTCCGGCGTCTTTAACTTTAATTCCGAGACTTTCGTACTTGGCTTGTATGTCCGGGTCCGCCATTCGTGTCAGAATGTTTTTGACAGCAGTACCCGCGAGAGATCCTTTGATCCCAAAATTGGCCAATGTTCCCAAGACTTTTGCGGTGTCTTCCAAGGACATCCCGGCTGTCGCGGCAATTGGTGCCACATACTTAAATGCCTCACCGAGATCGTCCAAAGTCTGCGCCGAATTATTGGCGGTCGTTGCCAAAACGTCCGAAACTCGCCTCATTTCACTTGCTTCCAAGCCGAAGCCACGCAGTGCGTTGCCTGCGATTTCTGTGGCTCTGGGGATCTCAGTTTGCGTAGCCCTTGCGAGGCTCATGACATGGGCAATTGCGGCATCAATTTCATCTGACTTAAAACCCGCCCGGCCTAATTCCAACATGCCAGAGGCGACTTCTTTTGCGGTGAATGACGTGGTTCGTCCGAGGAGTTTTGCCTTTTCAGTTAATCGGTCAAAGGCCTCGCCGGTACTTCCGGTGACTCCTTGAACTGCCCTCATTTGGTCATCAAACCATGCGAATATTTTCGTTCCTATCCCCGCCGGAATTAAGGGAACAATACTGATCGTTGCGATCTGTCTCCCCATCGTAGAAACTTTCGCGCCGAATTCTTTGAGTTGGGCTTCGGCCAAACGAAGTCCCTGCTGAAGCCGGGTATTATCGGCAAAAAGTTCAACAAAGGCACGACCTGCCCGGATCGCTCCGCTGGATGAAGACATAATCACCTCCCCATTTATCCGAATAGTTCGGATATAGAATAATAAATTTATCCGAAAATATCTGATAAATATAAATGAAACAATAATAAAAGCTGTCACTAAACAAACTGATTTTTAGTGACAGATCAATCGTCTAATCGATATTCTTAAAGAACTTTTTACAAAGCTCACGAAATTCTTCTTTACTTAAACGTTTAGGCTTTTTCTTTTCGATGGTCGGATTGAAATCGGTGGGCTTAAACGGTTTTGTTTTACTCGCCCGGTGACAGTTTGCAACAAGAGCCATGAGTGTGGACAGTAGCGACCAGTCGCGTTCCCGTTGACCTTCGGCCATCCAGATTACTTCGCGGAGAGTGAACTTTCTGATATCGAGTCCGAGCTTTCCTCCGAGTCGCCATAATAGCTGCCAAGGATCGAGTCCGCCTGTTTCTCCATCGCCGCGATCCGCTTCTTGTCGTCGATCCTGTTCAGTCGTGTCTCGACGATCTTGATTCCGGCTTGGATCTTGGTTCGTTGTTTCTCGACCGCTCGTGCCCGATCCGTGCGGCCCCGTCGGTGGAAAAAATCCACAAGCTCCTTATAAAAAGCGTCGCTGGCGGCGAGAATGGTTGCGCCGTCGAAAGCGGAGAGAACGTCTTCTGCGGTAACGTTATAGGTTTTGAACTGGTTTTCAAGCAGGATACAAATGATTTGCCCGAGAAGCATTTCATCGGTACCCAGCCGATCCAAAAGCGGAGGAGTTCCGAGTTCCGGCTGAAGAAGGTCCACCCCAAGCCGGTCCCGTACTTTCATCGCGCTGCCAAGATTAAGTGCAAGAGACCAGGAACGATTTGTACTGTCAACAAAGGTTTGCATAATATAAAATCCTTTCAGAAAAATGGGAAACAAAAAGCAACGGACGGAGATGAATAAAAAGAAGAATATTCGCGTCCATCCGTGGTTTCAAAAAAGACTATTCGCAGATCTGCGCCAGTTTCAGCGTAACATTAACCTTAACGGCATCCTCCAGCGGCTGTTCATACGAAAAATTCGTAACGCCGAATTTACCACTGATTCCTTCGACGGAAACGTCAACCGTGTCGCCCGACTCAAACGCAGCGTGCAGGGCCGCGAATGTACCGTCGGACGGTAAATAAAGCATGGTGAACTCAATCGTGCATTCACGAAGTGTTGGAACTGTTTGCCGCCAACCTTTGTTGCCCCTCGTTGTAATATCGGCCTCACCTGCACTCAGAGTAACGGTAACGTCCTGCACATTTTTGACTTCACCGCCGCCGATGGAAAGTACACATTCCATACCAAGCATTGCAATTTCTTCTTCTGCCATAAAAATAAACCTTTCATAAAGTTGTGGTCACGCAAAGCCGCCAAGACGCCAAGTTGAGAAGATATATTTTTTCACTTGTGTGATACACACAATATGAAACAGAATTTTTGTGTCCTCGTACCTTTGCATGAAATGTAAAAGAAAAGTAGAGTGATAAATATATCATTCATTTAACAGAATTCCGCCAGTTCGGCGGGAGTTTCGGAATCTCTTTTTCGAACGCCGGGCCCATGTACGGACGAGCCCGGAGTGTTCCGGAGATCGTCTTCGGTCCCCAGATAACAGTCTCCAGTTTTTCAGAATGCGATACCTGGCCTGCCGTTCGAAGTGGACCGAACGTTACCCAACGGGGACGGTTCGACCAGTCTTTTACCTGTTTCGAAGCGGGACTATTGGTCTTGCGCAAAAGAATAACACCGCCGTCGCCGATCTTGCGATCCTTGCGACGGGGATTCCTGCGCTTGACCGCTTCGCCCCCTTTTTCAAGGGCTTCCGGAGCATTTCCCTTTTTGGGTAGCTTTACAGGCCCGACAACGACAGACTCTTGTGTCTTGTCGTAGCCGAACATGATCCCCTTTTTGAGATAGCCCGTATGAGAGTGCGGCGGCTGGCCCGGTGCGGACGACGTTGATTTCGTTTTGATCGACTGCTTCGCCGTCGCCCGAACAAACGCTCCGAACTTTGATAAGACTTTTCGAGTGGATTCCGAGATTTTCGACTTGATCTCCTTCGTGTCGAAAAAGAGGATTTTGAATTTAAAGTCAATCATTGTTTTGTCCGGAAGAACTTTGTGTATTAGACTTCCAATTTATCGAGAATTTCGGAAGAAGTCCGAGGAGTTTCTTTAAACAGAAAATAACAGCATACATAATGAACCAGAAGATCGTAATCAAAATCGCGGCCCTAAGAAAAACGGCTTTCAGAAAATTCTGAAAGATCGATAATACACTTGTCTTCTCTGAACGAAAGGGCCAGGCTTGCCCCTCTCCGATCTCCAGTGTCTGTTCTTCCGGATCGTCCCGCCATCGACCGCGCCAGCCGCTTCCGTACTCCTCAAACAGCGGATTCAAAGATTCGGTGTCCGGTTTGATCTGACGGGGCTCGTCGCGTTGACTGTTCCCGCCGCTGTTGCCGAGGGAGAACGACTGGAGTAAACGTTCGCGAAGATTGCCAACGCCGCTGAAACGCGAAACTTCGGCCCACGTCGCCCGATTATCTTCGCTGCGATAGGCAATAAAAGTAGGAACACCGGTTACTTTTCGTTCGAACGCCATTTTGCGCCCTTCGTCGTCATCGATCTGAACGACATGAATGACATATCCCTGTTTTTGCAATTCGGCGACAATCGGCTTGGCCTGCTGACACGGCTGGCAATACGCGCTGGTGAACTCGATAATTTCTACAACGTCTTTTTTACTCACCGGTTTTTGGAAATCATCTGTACTGCCAATCGCGTGTTTTTGTACTCGTTCGATCTGCTTTTCGTTCGGAAGGATTTTTGCCTTCGATGTTTTCGGCTCAACCCGGTGAATCGCAACATCCTTGTCTTTTTCAGGCGTCTCTTTCGGATCGACCTTTTTAATTGTCTGTTCTTTCGGCTTTTCCTCGACAGCTTTCGCTTCGGTCTTTTGAGGGTTCTGCTTTTCCTGTTCCGGTTTGACTTCCTCTTTACACCAGACGGAATAGGGCGGAATACTATTCGGAAGACCTGTCTTACTCTTGCCGTCAAACGCTTCGTAGAGTTTTGAAATCGGAATCGCGCCGCCGCGCATTTCCTCTTCCGAAAGCCGTTTTTCATCGCCGACCCGCCAGGTTAAAATGCCGGTAATACAAAGCTGACCGTCCAGCTTTTCAATAATCGCGCTTCCCGATTGGCCTCCTTTCGGGGCGGGAAAAAACTGTGCCGTCTCGCCGTAGTAACTCTCAATACTTCCTTTCCAGGCAAAGGGCCATCGGCCTTCACTACAGCCGCTCGACATGATCTGCCCCCCAGTTTTAGGACGTGTTCCCCGTCGGGCAAGCGGAACAAACGGCGGATCATACTGTGCCAGTTGACGCTGTTCCACTGTAATGATTGCAAAATCATAAGGCTGTGTTTCGTTGTGCCACGTGGCGATGACTGTTCCTTTGCATTCGGTTATTCTGCCGGTGCCGAAAAACTGAAGCGTAACATTCTGGTACGATTCAACGACATGCCAGTTGGTCAATACATAATACTTGCCTTTGAACAGTCCGCAGATCGTTCCGGTTCCAATGGCTCCGCGACCACTTTGGTCGACGGCAAAGACTCGACAGCTTGCCGCGTGAATGTCGTCAAGATTCCGTGCCGGTTCCGAGCCGTAACATCCACAGCCCGACCACAACATGACGAACATCAGTCCGATCACAAGACCGAACCAGAAACTCTTCCAGTTAATGACAGGAAGCGTAATTTGTATCCCCGTCTTATCAATGTTTTCATTGTCTTCATTCATAAAAGGTCCTCTCTTTCTATCTTTTGATATTTGAGTGAAATAACGCTTGTAAAGACCCGCTTTTGCAAAATATGCTCCTGTATGTAAAGCGGATCGTTACTCGTTCCAATATTTTTCGCAGACGGTATTTTCGTCAGCTTGCGACCTGTCATATACTTGGCAATTTCATCAACCAGCGTTCCCAATTCACACACAGCATCAGTTTCGTTGCCATCGAGATGCTTCTGAATTCCGATATCAATGGTAATGGTGAACCGCATATAATCGCGGGCTTCCCGTTGATATTGAACGGACGAAGGAATAACACTGATCGATATTTCGTTCAGTTCTTTGATCTCCTTACGCGGGACAGCAATTCGGGAAGCGGTAAACGGAATCGGCCAGTTCTCTTTCGCGTTGATCTCCTGTAACACAGCGTCCGCAAGATCGGTTGCTATACTCATTCAACGTCTCCTCATATACATAGTTTTTAAGTCTTTACAGGGAAAGCAGTTTTGAATCTGCTTCTCTGACGAATAAATAAATCTGTTGGATATACTTCCATTGGATTTTCTTTCAATGTTTTTTCTTCATTGTT
>JAQVID010000278.1 GCA_028695865.1 Thermoguttaceae bacterium
AAAGTCGGATAAATCGGTTCTTGATCTGCTCCTTCAAATACTGGGCGAAGGACGCTTGACCGATGCTCACGGACGACTTGCCGATTTTCGCAACAGTATCATCATACTGACTTCAAATCTTGGTATGGATCAATTCGGCAAAATGTCACTGGGCTTCGACCGGGAAAAAACCGAATTTTCGACGACCGAACATTTTACGTCCGCGGTTGCCAAACAGCTTCGACCGGAACTGCTCAATCGAATCGACCGAATCATTCCGTTTTGTGCCCTTTCGCAAAAAACGCTCCGTCGCATACTTGATCGGGAACTCATGCTGCTTAAACAACGGCAAGGTATTACCGCCTGTCACGCAACGCTTGTTGTTGACGATGAAGTGAAAGACGAACTTGTTCGCTTGGGGTACAATCCGCTTTACGGAGCGCGACCGCTTCGTCGGACTTTGGAGCAACAACTGCTAAGGCCGCTTGCCGAACTCCTTTCAACCCGTTCGAAAGAAGAACCGAAGCACATCCGTTTTTCCCTGATTCGCGGCAAAATCACCGGTAAGTGCGAGCGAGAGGGCAAGAAAAGCGATAAACCCCGGGAGGCAGAGGAAGCCGAGCATGAGGAAGAACTCTTTGCCGATCAGGGAGAAGTCATAAGAAAGGCAGTGCAGCTGCGGCAGCATGAAGATGTTGTCGCGATGCGTGCAAAGGTTCTTGAGTGGGCGTGGGGAATGGCACGCATTGAAAACATGAATGATTACCCGGAAGTAATGCAGCAAATGAAATTCGAATTCGAAAAGCGACCGGGCTGGCAGAATATGAGCTGGCACCACTCAAACAATATTTGGACAAAATTGATTTGTTGTGTGAACAGTCTAAAAATCAGGAGGTAAGTGACATTGTCAACTGGCTTTTTGGACGCCCGCTTAGCATGATGGCGGCCGAAGACTTGACGCAGCGAATTGATCAGATTCTGCGAGATCTGTATGTTCGCCGAGCCGGGAACTGTCATTTCAATTTGTTCTGGTTCAGATCGCAACATTTGACTTTTCAGATGTTTTATGTCTGGTTATGTGATCAGTTCTTTCGCCGCAACGGATGTACGCCGGAATTCTGGTTCGGACGAACCAGTCCGAAAGGTCCGCTTTCGGATAACGCGCCCGAATTGACACGGCATTACGAATTGTTCCCTTGGGCGTTGTCCGCGTCAAATTCCCAGGAAGAGGTCGTAGACGCCGAGCCGATTACGATGGCAGCGCGTCAGGATAAAGCGTATCCCAAGGAGTACCAAAAGGCCAATTCGGTCGTTACGTTCTGGAAAGTGGACCGCGACAAAAGCGGAACCATTATTGTGCCACAGTTTTTAGACAGCGAAGCCGTTGTTCAGCCCGTCTTGATGACCCAACTGGACAATGCGTTTCTGCAAACCATTTTCCTTGAATGGTGTGGTTCTCACAACGGAATGTTTAAGAAAGAATTTTTCGACCTTACCATAATCCCGGGACAAAAAAACAGTAATATGTTATTAGGGCCAAAATCTCAAGAAGAAAGAGACCTCTGCGACAGAAAATGCTTCAGTTGGGTATTATCAGGAAAAAACAAAACAACGACCTTGTTTCCCTGGAAAACCGCAATACTGAAAGATGCCGATCCTGATGATGAACCTTTTAATGTTGACAGCGGCGAGAATTTTCCCGACGACATGTTTCTTGATCCGTTTAACACCTTTTGTTCCGATTAGTATACCATCTGCAACTTGCGATATGAAGGAAATACATTCATGTATTGTACCATTCCGATTTTAGGGCGAAGAAATAAGAAATACTACAGCGTTCGGCCTCTTCTGTTTTTTTTCCATGAAAAAACGCACAAGAACGCAGATTACGCGATTTCGGAGTTGGAGGAATCGTTGGAGGATTATTTGAACGAGCTTCTTCAAAGTGGAAGCGCGGGCGAGGTGCTCCATTATCTCCGTTCTCCCAATGTGACTCTGTTCAGGCAACGAGTCATGTTGGATCAGCGGAACATCTTTGTGGCGTCGGAGCTTCTGCTGGTTCGCTGGAAAGAAGGGCAAACCGAATTTCTCATGGCACCGTATCTGCCTAAGTTTTTCTTTACATTGCCCAAAAACGAGACTCCGGAAAGCTTTGTACTTGAAGCGGTGCAAACCTGGATTCGACAGCAAAAAGAAGAGAAGAGTCTGGAGGAGATCAAGATACTGCTCACGGAACAGCATGATTCCTGCAAGCTGTATTTGAGTACAGCTATACTTTTTCTTGTGGACGGATTGACAAGCAGTAAGGCGGCTAACGAAGAGGATTGCTATGCGCAACTGTGTAGGGAAGGACGCGGCCAGTTGCGTCAAGTGGGAAAGTCCCACCGTTTCTTTGCAGGTTCCCAGGAGGAAATGATTCAACCGGCGACCATTCGTCGGTTTGAAGAGGAACTTCATGCCATTCTGACCGGTCAGGAACGTCGCTCTGTCATTCTCGTTGGTCCTGTCTGTTCCGGCCGAAATCGGATGGTCGAATCCATGTTTCAGCGTCTTGACAAAGAGCGGAATTATGAACAGTACGACGAGGGAGCCATTCGGAAAGACGTGTCGGGGGCGGTTCCCGGCTGGACACTTACGCCCGGCGGCATGGTCGCGGGAATGTCGCTGGCAGGTCAGTGGGAGCACCGCTGTCGCGCGATTTTCGCCTATGCGTCGAGGTGTGATATTATCCTTCGTTTCAAGCCCTTTCCCGGTTTTCTTGAGGCGGGCAAGACGGCGCACGGCGGAATGTCGATCGCCGATGTGATTCGTTCGGAACTCAGTCGTGAAACCTTTCGCGCGGTGGTTGAATTGACGCCGGAAGAACTTCGCCTTCTGCGCGAAAAAGACCGCATGCTCGTAAGACAGTTCGAAATATTGGAAATGCCGGTGCTTACCTTGGAGGAAGAGTACGAAATTATTGCCCGCGTTGGTCAGAATGTCGGCATGGAACATTCTTGCGAGCTCTTTATGCTCGTTCTGCCAACCCTTCTTCAGTTGACCGCGTACTTTGAGCCGGAAAAAGCGTTGGCGGGACGGGTCAGCCGTTGGTTGTCCAAGTTGAATTTTTATCGTTTAGACCATTCAGATATTTACAACGTGTTCCACCAATTCTTTTCGCCCAGAGAATCCATGTCGAATACCCTCTTGCTCGATTATGAATCCAAGACCGGCCATAAAGCTTCGTTTTTTTATTCGGAACAGCTTTCTTCAGCATTTCAGGAAAAGAGCGAAAGCAAGGTAGCGCCGCGTCAGCGGATCATTGAAAAATTGGGTGAAGGATTGGTCGGTCAGCGTGAGGCCGTCGAATTACTTGCCGATACCATACTAAAAATACGCATGCACTTGAACGATTTATCGCGAACGGCCGGAGCATTTCTTTTCGTCGGGCCGACGGGTGTAGGCAAAACGGAAGCGGTCAAGCAGTTGGCGCGGGTACTGTACGGGAACGAAACAAGTCTGATTCGTTTCGACGCCAATGAATTGAACACCTCTTGGTCCGTTGCGGCACTGCTTGGTAATGGTCAACAGGAAGGCTCACTGACGTCTGCCGTCCGACTTCACCCTGATTGCGTTTTACTGTTTGACGAAATTGAAAAGGGGCATCCCGATCTGGCCGATCTCCTGTTGCAGGTACTGGGCGAAGGCCGTTTGACCGACAGTTTTGGACGGATTGTGTCGTTTACGCAGTGTGTCGTCGTTTTTACTTCGAATCTTGGTGTTCGTCAGGCCCAACACACAATTGGTTTTGATGAAAGTGAGCAAAATCAATCGGCTTCTTACGATCAGGCCATACGAGATTTTTTCCGACCGGAATGGCTCAATCGATTGGACGCCATTATACCGTTCAAGCGTTTGACGCTATCGGAATTGCGTCAAATCGCAAGTCGTATCATCGATAAAGTGCAAACCAGGGAAGGCTTTCGCAAACGTAAAATGTTTCTCCATGTGTCACCCGGCGTGACCGAACTGCTGTGTCATCGCATGATCGACACCCGCTGGGGTGCCCGGGGCGTGATTCGAATGCTTGAGAAAGAATTTATTACTCCGGCGGCGGAATATCTTGCGGAAACGCATTTTGAAAATGTCTCTGTACTTGAAGTCGTCGCTCAAAACGGACAAACAGGTTTTCACGCACAAGAGCTTTGTCGCGTCAAAAGTCATGAACTCCTGGAATGGCTCGACGAATCGTTCGGCAACGATGCTTTGTTTGTCGAGCTGCCTCAGGCCGTGAGTCTGTTCCTCCAAGAGTGTGTTGACCGCTACCCCAAGGTCTTTCCGAAAAAATCCGATAGGGAAACCGAGGAAGAAAAGTATCGACGACTCCTGTTTAACGAATACTGTACTCAATTGTCTCGATTCGTGACAAGAAACGAAGCCGAGTCGGGCGAACCGAGCTATAAGAAGACCGTGGCCAACCTTGGTAATTTGATTGCACAACGTGCTGCAATGCGTGTAAGAAAAGACCCGGACGAGCCGGTTGTGGAGGCACGAAAAACGCTTACCCTCACCGAATGGGATGATCTCCTTTCGGTCAGTTACGCGTGTACGACGCAAGAGATCGGTGCCAAACTGGAAAAAATCAAATATCGGTCGCAAAGGTTTGATCTGAGCACTTTCTTCGATTTATTTGCGGTCTTTGCGCCGAATAACCAACAGTCCGAAGGGGCTGTTCTGATACAGCTCTCAATTCCGGACCTTGGGGGTAAAGCCTTGAAACTTGATGATTTTGTGCCCGACTGGATCGATACGCGGGAATACAAGTTCGAAAGCGGTACAACGCCCAACGCATTCCAGTGGTATTCTCTCACAGGAAGAAACGCGCGTTATTGGATGTCGCACAAGGTAACGACAACGCTTCATTATCAGCAAGATTCGCCCAAATATGTTATTTTGACCGCGGTCGTCTCATTCGATCCTTGCAAGGAATCGCCGAAAGACGCCGTTGATCGCTGGGAAAACGACCCCAACCGTGTCTGGGCTCCCGTAATGGACTTTCAGCTGAATGAGGAATGCTCCAGTTGCGGTCTCATCTTCCCGGTGGAATGGATTCCCAAACCGGTCCTTGATATATTGAACCGATATCACGATGAAGAATTAAAAAACAGTTCGCAAGAAGCTGCCAGCGGTGATGACAAGGAGACAAACCGATGAAAATATATAAAGCACCCGTCGTTCTCTGGAAAGACGCCCACGGCAATTGGTATGGCCGTCATTTGGAACCGTTTTTCTTTTTGCCTTCTGATATTTGCATCATGATGGACCTCAAAAAAAGAACGCTGCTGGAAGGATTAAAGACCTCCCTGAAAAGAGCACTTGATGCTCATCAGAAGTATGACGAGGTACTTGACCCGGTCGGGGAACGTCAATACGAATGGACGACGGTATCGTTTTCGGTGCGGGCGTCACAAGCG
>JAQVID010000279.1 GCA_028695865.1 Thermoguttaceae bacterium
TGCGTTCGGGACGGCGTTCCAGGTTACCACAATCGAATCTTCGGTTTTTGACTGTACTGTCATATCAGGCGCGGTGAGATTGTCAACGATCGTATATTCATAATATGCCGTTGGTGAACCAGCAATTCCTGCGGCGGCAGAGTTACCCACTGCTGTGACTTCAAACAAGATTTTTTTGCCTGCGATGGTATATTGCTGATTCGCATAGCTTATATTGATAGTGTTTTCAGATATTTTATCCGATTTTGTCGCGTTGAAGCGTTTAGGCGTTCCATCGGCGTTGTTGAGCCCTTCGATAGTGTAATACACGGAAAAGCTCGGAGTGAAAGCATTACCATTCTTCGTAACAGCATCGTTCCAATCGAGTTTGTAATAATATGAAGGCTGTTGTACCACCGTGAAACCGGCAGGCTCCAGCAGATAATCCTTAACCATAAAAGGATTGTAGCCTTGAGTGCTCGTGGCGATACCAATATCCGAGGAGGCATAATTCTCTGTGCCGATTGCCGTGACCTGCCACGTCACGATCTGCCCGATTTCAAGAGTGGAAAGAGTGTATCCCGAAGCATTGTGATTTACCGTGGTCCAGGGAACGATTTCGGGGCCCAACGTATCTTTGGAATCGTAATAACCATTTCCATTGACGTCAGTAAAAGAATTGACTTTGAACTCGAATTTGTAGCTGCTCACACCGGTTATGCAGGAACATTTGAGCGTAACATCTTTTCCAACTTGCGAAACGGATAGCCAACCTGTTAGTATTTTGTATTGGGGAATGTTCTGATAACAGGGCGAGGTATCCGATTTTTTTGCAATGTCGGCTGTGGCGTCAAAAGTATTTCCTGCGGTGGCGATAACGCGCAGGTGTGAAGCTGAAGAGTTGTAAAGCGTGGACTGCGCGGCTAATGTAATTCCTGCTGCAAGATCGACAGTACCAGAATTTGTTCCATCGGACACGGACGCGGTCAGAGAGGCTCCGTTGTTGCCTACGGTACAATCGAAATCGAAATAATGGGTAGTTCGAACATCGCCATCAAGATCATTTGTGTCTTCAATCGCGTTGCATGTTACTCCAGAAACAGTGATGGAAGGCACAAAGTCGCCCGCCACGGTTGAAACAGCCTGATCGTTGACTATTTGAAATGCGTTGAAGAAAACCCTGACTTGAGTAGTGCTTCCATCGGTAAGACCGGTGGCTTGTGCCGACACTTTCGCGCTTTGTATCTGCGTGGTTGTACTAAAGCTGCTTGCGGGAGTCGCATACGGTTGCGTTAAGCTCCCAGCCGACGGAGGCCGTGAGTAATTGGCGTTCTTCCAGAGACTCCAATTTTAGGAAACGGCGTTTGAGTGTCAGTTTTTTTGTCGGGGATGGTTGAAACAAGAGTTTGAGCCATGAATTCATACAGTGACCTTTTCGTGTTTGGGGTGGAAGAGACATATTATACTTGGTTAAAACTAAAAATGTCTCTAATAACATTGTGGAAACATACAACGAACAGTACCAATCGCATACTGTCCGGGTTTGATCAGACTTTCAAAACGTCCTATTATACAGAGAAATTTTACAGTGCGCCCAAAATTTTTTGTGTTTTTTGCAATATTCAGCAAAAAAAGTTTTTGATACCTCATGCCGATTATATGAGTACCCTTTGTACAACGCTAGCCAATTTGTTTCAAAGCTCGGACATTTTGAGATGGATTGCCATGCCTTGTATGAAACCAGTACGGTAAGGCCGGTCTATCCATGTCGTCTATGACCTGTAGACAGTCCATGTTGCGTGACAACTGTTGACTATGATTTCTTTTCAAACAGCGGAACGTTGCAAGTAGTTGTCAATTATGTACGGTGCATCCTCAATGCTGCGTTTAAAAAACCAAGTCCGGTAACCAGGCAAGTCCTTGCGTTTTTAAAAGCAGTGTACGGTTGAAGAGCGGCGAAGGACGCTAATGCATTCATATCGCCGCACTCGCAGAAGAGAACAGAATCTGTTTGATTATAGAAATAGAAGGTATATATTCATTTATTTAGGGTGTAGCCTCCATTGTACATTTGAAATTGCGTGAAGGCCGGACTGCCAGCGCGGACTTTGTTCCTTTTTACGTAGAATCAAGGCTACACCCTTTATTCATTCAACAGGAACGGAGGTCAACCATTCGGGATGTTCTCGAACGCCGGACGCTTCCTGAATCGGCCAAGAGACTCGCGCAGCGTCTTTATAAGGACCGATCTTGCCAAACGGAATTTGTTTGAATCCGAGTTTCATCGCGGGAGAATCATTTTTTAATTGCCAGTCGCCCCCGGCCGGGTTCACGAATAACGGGTCAGCGACAATGGAGTGCCGGTCCGCCCCTGATTCCTGCCAAGCTTCCCAAGGTGTTACGGGCACGGTCTCTTCAAGACGCAAATTGCCAATTTCGACGGTTCCTGTTTTGGCCAGAAATTGGAAATGAATGGAAACGTCGCCAATACGTTTGTCATACTCCGGTTGACCTTCGGCGGGGTAATGCATGTCCAATTCGCAGGGGGTCATTACGCCGGCTCTGATGTGAATGGTTGTTGCCCCGATAATCTTCCAAAGGCCGTTTCCTTCAGAGACGACCCGGGCCAGCATGAGTCCGTCATGTTCCGGCATTTTCATTTCGAACCGCAGGCGATAATCTTTGCCGGGCACAAGTGAAAAGGTCTTCGATTTGACACAGGCGTTCTTAATATACTTTTTTTCCGGATTGAAGGCGGCGTTGAAACGCAAAAATCTGGTCCCGGACGGACAAGGGGTGATTGCGTCGGTTGGAACAAAGAGTTCCGATTTCATATCCGGGAGAGTTTTGTGAAACCAGGACCAGTCCCGGGCAGCCGTTTGATTCGGATCGGATTGAAGCGATTGGGGCGTTGCCGGGAGCATGACGCCAAACGGAATGCGTGAAGTCTCGTCGCCGACCATACGTCCCAAGCGGCTTGCGCCCGTGTTGACCGGAACCTTGCCGCCGTTCCATACGACATTGTAATCAATACTGTTGTATTCGAAGTTAACCTGGCGAACAGACATGTATTTCGATTCAGGCTGGTCGGGATAATAAAAAATGTTTCGCTCAATTCGATTGCCTCGCATGATGGTTCCATCGGGCAAAAACGGATCGGCTGGTGAAATGTGCATGCCGCGCATTTTCTTCCACTGCGGATTGGCGATGAGTCGGTCGTATGCCTTGAGCATTCCGGGCTGTCGATTGGAGAGGAACACACCCTGGGGGGAATTGTTCCAGCTGCTCATGGAGAACTGATGCGTTTTACCTTCCGGTCCGGCGTTACTCACGAAAATATTGTTTTCGATATGATTTTCCCGGGCATTGTGCAGGTGCATCCCGCCGACCTGACAGCGTTCGACGATATTGCCATAGACATCGAATCCGCAGCCGCTTTCGTCCAGATAAATTCCCCAGGCAAAGACATGAAACTTGCCATGATTATTAAAACCAATACTGTCCGTACAGTGATTGTATCGAATGGTGGTCCAGCCTCCGGTCCAGCCCCCGCCATAGGTGCACCCGGTATCTTCCATTTCGGTATTGCAATGTCGGATACGATTGTATTCAAGTGTGTGGAGTACACCGCCGTGGAAAATTCCGCATCGCGGTGTATCGTGGATCAGGTTGTGTGAAAGCGTTATGCCCACTCCGCCGATCATGATTCCCAGTCCGTGCCGGTTGAATTGCCCCACATGGTGAATATAACAATTATCGACGCAGTGCAAACACTTCGTCATGGAGACGGCTTCTCCTCCATAGACTTCGATACCATGACCACCGATATGCCAAACATCACACCCTTGAACCTTACAGCGGAATCCGTCGCGTATTGTAATACCTCCGGCGTAAAAATAACCAAGATCGTGAACCAGGGATTTCTCCAACAGGCAGTCGTTACACTTCGTAAAGCACACCGCCCCGTCGGCAGCACAACTGAATTCAAGTCCTGAAATATTCGCGAACGAAACCGAATCGAACGACAGTATATATTGTACTGTTGGAATCGTAACAATATGCTTACTCAAATCGATTCCGGCAGGCGGAAGATAATACAACTTTTGATTCTCGACATCCTGATACCATTCTCCGGGCGAGTCCAGTTCTTCTTTCATACCGAAGACGGGGAATCGGTCTTCCGGTCGGGCGGCATATTGCATGGGGCGGTCGAGTGTAATGGTCCGCGAGGTCGGATCAAAGCTTTTGATCTTCTCAATTCTGTTCCACCAGTTGTATCGGGGAAAGATACAGACTTCGCCGTCGGTGGGCCGCGACCAATTTCGCAAATTCTTGGGGCGAAGAACGACCGTGTCGCACGTTTCGCCCGGGATATCTTTGTACATGGGAGGACGCGTGCCATCGACATACATCCAACCGCCGGAATAAGGAAGGTCTGGATTTTGATTCGGATAGCGCGACCAGATTTGTCGTACACCGTCCAAATAAAGTTGTTTGAACTTCGTCGTAATGCCAAAAGGTTTCAGGTCGGCGACATAGACATCGTTTCGTCCATTGAATGTTGTCTTTTGCCATCCGGTAACGGCAAGACCACCTACCAGATGAGGGCGTGCCGACGTGTTACTGTTGTCCGAGACAGCCTTGATCGTTAGCGGCGCGGATTGGGTTCCCGAATCGCTCTTGTTGAAAGAAACTGTGTCGCTCACCATGTAAATCCCGGGATTCAGGTACAACGTGATTGCTTCGTCCGGATGGTCTTTGCGGTATTGTCGCGCCAGGAGTTGAAGCTGCTTGAGCGTTTGGACCGGAGCTTGTACTGTACCGGGATGATGATCCTTCCCTTGAGGGGAGACGTAAAACTCTTTTGCCGAAAGCGAAGAAAACGTTAAAAGACAGACGAAACAAATTGTCCAAACGGAAGAGAAAAAATCTTTCATGTGTGAAATCCTGTTGTTTAGCGAATTTACCTGGTATTTCGCGTTGAGCGGTCGGAGTACCCCTGTTTTCCGAGGATAAACAGGGAACGAAGCATATGTCGTAAAAAAAACGAACCGGAATTGAGCGAGCTTGCGCGATATTGTCACACGTTTCGTCTGATTCCGGTTGGGAAAGCGGCTTGATTCCTTTCTTGATTTGGAGCTTGTCGCAGAGTAAGCGACAATCAATCAGGGCGAGTCAGACCCGGAGTCTGGCGCAGACATCGACGAGGGCGCACTATCAGCGGGACCGGGGTCCGGATTAACGGGACTGTAAATCGGATCCACGGGTGGATCATAAGGGATGGGACCCGGCATGGGCCCGGGAACAGGGATGGGACCCGGCATTGGTCCGGGGACAGGAATGGGACCCGGCATCGGTCCGGGAACAGGAATGGGACCGGGCATCGGTCCGGGAAGAGGGATGGGCCCCGGCATGGGTCCGGGAACAGGGGGATCAGGGTTGGGGTTGGGGA
>JAQVID010000280.1 GCA_028695865.1 Thermoguttaceae bacterium
CGATTCAAAGGCAATCTTTATCCGGAACTCCAATTCGTCGAACCTCCGAAGTTCCCTGGCTCTTGGCAAGACTTTTCGCTCGTCTGGAAGATTGGCGATGGTTATGAGGCTCTCGAAAAGAAGTTGGACGAGTTCACCGATACGCTTCTCATGAAACGTCAATTTCTGACAATGTACAGCGGTAAAGGGCTCGAAAAAGGAACGGCCAGTTATTCGTTCCGTTTTGAAATTGGAGCCGCCGATCACACGCTTTCCGGAGAAGAAATCGAAACGTTTCACCAGAAATTCCTCGGTTTTCTCCAGCGTAACTCAATTACGTTGCGGTAAAAGGTTTTCAGAAATCAGGACAAGGCACCGTCACGTGACACCTTCCATGACGGGCTTTTTGGTCGTAATGGACCTTGATTTGGGGTACGATGAAAATTCCGCAAGGCCCGTATATGGAGCGAGTGAAACGAGCGCGATGAGGGCCAGAGCGGTTCGAATCAGGACCAACACACCCTAATGACGGTCGCGTGATCTCCATGACGGGCTTGTCTGTCTTATCAAAACGAGCAAATAAATCACACCAGCAGAGGAGAGGATGAAACTGGTTTGTTTCCCTGACTTTTGCTCCTTTTTCCCCATGTATTATAATTATAACTCATTGATTTATCGTGAGTTATGCTTAAGTTCATACCTGTAATCCTCTTGCCCGCAAAATATTTCCCCGGATTCAATTGATTTTTCTTCACCGATGAATTATACTTGATATAGTACATCAGGAATACCCTGAACAAGTTTTCGATTACTCAATTGATCTTTCAGAAAGGTAAGAAATGGAACGTCGCACATTTTTGCAAACAGGAGTGGGACTGGCGGCCGCGTCGATTGCGTCGAGCGGGTTGATTTCGGAGCTGAACGCGGCGGAACAGAAAATTCCGGTCGGTCTTCAGATTTATTCGGTACGAGATTTAGCGAAGAACGACTTGCCCGGGACATTGCGCAAGGTCGCCGCGATTGGTTATAAAGGAATTGAGTTTTTCAATTTCTTCGGATACACCGCAAAAGAACTTCGCCAAATGCTTGATGAAAATCATCTTGTGGCCCCAAGCAATTACGTTTCGCTCAAAGCAATGACCGGAGAGGAATTCGACAAGACCATTGAAGACGCCAAAACGCTCGGTTCAAAATATTTGATCATTGGTTCCGGTCTTGCGGGCGTGAGTTCCATGGACGCGTCGAATCAAATGGCCGCCTATTTGTTCGACGAGATTTCACGAAAGGCCGAAAAACATGGTATCATGATCGGATACCATGCCCATGGAAACGATTTCGGTATCGTGGAAGGCAAAAATAAAACCGGTTGGGACCTCTTTTTTGAACGGACCCGAAAAGAAGTGATCATGCAAATGGATGTCGGCAACTGCCTTAACGGAGGAACTGATCCGTACAAGCCGATGGAAAAGTTTAAAGGACGTTCGGTCGTTATTCACCTCAAGCCGGGTGGCCCGTCCGGGACGCCGTTGGGTGATCCTGCTGATACGGTCGATTGGAAGCGTGTTTTCAATATTTGCGAGACGACCGGTGGAACACAATGGTATATTGTGGAGCAGAGTCCCGAAAAAGGCGGTAATTCACTTGCCCTGGTTGAAGTATGTTATCGCAATCTGAAAAAGTTGGGAAAAGTGTGATTTTCGCTTTATCCCCTTTCGTTGTTTTCGTTGTTTTCGTTGTTTTCGTTGTTTTCGTTGACCCATCAGTACTATTTGACACAAAAGGAAAATGACAAATGAATGCCGTTGCCGCCGCTTTGCTTACCTTCGCACTTGGCCCTTGGTTGGTCGCTTTTGATTCCGATAAAGGTCTGCTGACCATGACACATCAGGAGCAAAAGGTATCCATAACCGGAACGCTCCAGCTTCACTCCGAAGGAAAGACCTGGAAGCTCGTTGCCCCGCAGGATAACGTTCCACAGCGATTGGCTTTTGCCGACCAGACCGGTTATGTTTACGCTTATGTAACGTTTCAGCAAAACGGCGACCGGCTTGACCTGCTGGTACATCATCGAACACGGCAATTCTTTTCGGGAGATTGGACCTTTGACGGGGATATCGCGTTTCGCCCGGAAAGTTTTGCGTGTCGCGTTACGCCCGTTAAAGGGGAACGCGTTTTAACGCTTGGCTCGGGGCAAACCGATTCGCTGTTAAACGACGCGATTTTTGCCCGAGACGACGATTTACTGCTTCAGATTGCCGGAGCGAATGTGAATCTTTCGACGCAAGCGGGCGGACACTACGGAGTGAAAATCAAAGGCCAAATCGAGGAATCCTCTGCGTCGTCTTTTGGTTTTCATCTTGAGCCAAAGTATTTTCAGAAGCGATATGTTCCCTATTATGCGCCCATTGATCGCAAGCGTTGCCCCAAGCCGCCCACCGGCTGGATGTCGTGGAATGTTTATTTCGACAAGGCGACTGCCGAAGACAATCTTCTGCAAGCACGAGTGGGCAAAAAATATCTCCAGCCGTTTGGAATGGAGTTCTGGTCAATTGAATCCTGGCAAGGCAACTCTGATCAGCTTCCGGTTTCGAAGTTTTACAACTTGAATCTTGAGGTGAACGAGAAGCAGTTTCCCAAAGGAATGAAGCAACTTGCCCGCGACATTCGTGCACTGGGATTTCGCCCGGGTATCTGGATGGCTCCATTTGGCACCGGTAACGAAGCGTTTTACAAAGCTCATCGCGACTGGTTTCTTCACGACAAGGAAGGAAAACCGATGAAGACGTGGAACGGAATCTATACGATTGATCCGACGAATCCGGCTGTTCAAGATCACTTGCGCAAGATTTTTGATATTGCGTCGCACGACTGGGGATATGAGTTTTTCAAGATTGACGGAATGTCGGCCGGTCCCGGATACTGTGCTCATTTTTATGAACATCCAAACGTGAAAGCGGCGTTCATGAATCCGCAATGCCCCAATCCGTTCGAGCGATGTGTGCGTTCGTTCCGCGAAGGAATTGGTCCGGACCGCGTATTCCTGGCGTGTCAGGGGCATGTAACCGGTCCGGAAGCGGCTTATGCGGACGCGTCGCGCATCGGGGCTGATATTGTCCATCCCAATAAGCCGGTCGGCTGGAAAAATCTTTATCAGCAGGCCGGGCGAACACTAAATCAAATTTTTACGCATAACATTGTTTTCTATGCTGATCCCGATACGCTTTTGGTCAATGACGCGTTGAGTATGGAAGAAGCCCGACTTTCGACATGCGTCGTCGGTTTACCCGGTCAGTTAATGTTCGCGGGAGACAAGCTGGACAGTCTTCCGATGGAGCGAATGCGGCTCTTGCAGCAGGTTCTGCCCGTGACCGATGTTCATCCCATGGAGCTTTATCCGTTCTTCTCCATGCTTCCGGTTTGGGATTTAAAGGTTGCGAAAAGTTTTCTGAATTGGGATGTTGTCGCTCTGTTCAATTGGGAGGAACAGGAAGCAACCATTCCTTTTACGTTCAGCGAACTTGGCCTTGATGCCAACGCGACTTATGTCCTTTACGAATTTTGGACCGATCATTTTTCGGGGCAGGCAAGCGGATCGTTCTCCATGAAGGTTCCTTCACACGCGGTTCGACTTTTGGCCGTACACCGACTTGCCGGTCATCCGCAATTTCTTTCATCCGATCGACATGTTACCCAGGGGGCTGTTGACTTGCTTGATCTTGCCTGGAACGAGCAAACCAAAGAGCTCAAAGGAACGGTCAGACTCGTGGAAAAGAACAAGACGACACTTCGTTTTTATCTTCCCGAAGGATTTATCATGAAGAAAGTATCCAGTGCCGCTGGTGTTCAAATTGAGTCAAAGACCGGGAATAACGGGCGTGTGGCCGCCGTTTCACTGGAATCGCCCACATCGAAGGATGCCCGGTTCGTTTTGACATTCTGACGCGGGACAACGCGGAAGGTTTTTTGTATCACACATAATCCGGACCACTGTTTTGAAACCAATCAGGAGAATGGTTGCAGATGAATAAGTCTGTAATGGGAGAACAAATGAATCACGCGGATATTACTGTCGTCGTCAATAACAGCGCGAAGAAACATCTTGTGGCCGAGCACGGCTTGTCGCTTGCGATTCGTTGGCAATCGGCCGTGATTCTTCTGGATACCGGAGCCGGAACCGCACTGCCGGCAAACATGCGTTTGCTCGATATCAAGCCGGACATGTTCGATCATTTGCTTATCAGTCATGGGCATAATGATCACACAGGATGCGTTGACTATTTTCTGGCCTCGAACGATCATGCCTCTGTTTGTTACGGATCAGGCGTCCAGAGTCGCCGTTTCGCGTGCCGGGCAAAAGATTCTGTCGGTGAGTTAACGTTTCCGGAAAACTGTTTTCAATCATTGACTTTGCTTTCGCCCGATCGCCGCCGCTGTATTGACTCCTGGACTTGCCTTGTCAATGGTCTTTATTTGACCGGCCCGATTCCGCGAATTTCCGGCGAAGATACCGGAGGTCCTTTTTTTCTCGACCGTGAAGGAACGATTCCGGACCTTATCATGGATGAACTTGCTCTGCTCATAACAACAGCTTCCGGAAACGTGCTTGTAACCGGTTGCTGTCACGCCGGATTGATCAATACACTTGAACACTGCCGGAATCATGGTTTTCAGGTAAAGACCGTGCTGGGCGGCCTGCACCTTAAAGACGCTGATTCCAAACGGTTGGCCCATACGGTTTCGTATTTGAATGATTCACCGGTTCGAACGCTTTATCCGCTGCACTGCACGGGAAGCAATGCCATGGAATATTTGTCGAATCATTTTACAGGGCAAATGCTCGAACTTCAGGCAGGGAATACAATCGAATTATGAAAGGAATGATATGAAGCAACAAACGAAGAACCTGTTCATTTTTGGCGTGATTCTGTTTTTATTGAATTCGATGATTGCGCAGGACACCAAAGCTCAACAGTGGTATCCTGCCCGACTTTTTACGTCAGTGGCCGTGAAAAAGCTCCCTGATGAACCGGTCGTCAAATTACCGGAAAAACTGCTCAAGGAAACGGTTTCCCCACGAGGCGACTATTCTTTCAAGCCTTTGTTGCGTGAAGACACGTACGACATGATCTACGTGCGAGTCGACTCACTGGACATAAATGCTTTTATCCGCGATGAAGTCAAATTAATTTCGGAGTTTTCGGAAATTGTATGTCTTGACAAAACGCAAGCCAACCGGCACAAGATGTCTTTGTTGTATTCTTTTCTGGAAATGTATCAGAACAAGGCCATATTCGTCGATTATCTGAAAAAGGCCAAAATAAAAGGCCTCTCTACCAAAATCTATGGGTAATATCTGGCTCAGGCAAATCGCCAAGTGTATGATATAATGCGAGTTCGAGCGATTCAAATGAGCCAAAACCATAACTTTTTCTCGTTGTCAGTTTTGCT
>JAQVID010000281.1 GCA_028695865.1 Thermoguttaceae bacterium
TGTTCGATAATAACGATTTTAACGAATAATATTTTGCACAACATGCCAAGTTGCGGCAAAATACATAATCAGGAGAAATACGATTATCAGATGAACCGTGGTCGTTTGGTCGGCCAAAAGTGTCCAGAGGGTAAATTTGCCGACAGTGTGATCAGGCAGATGAAACAGCTCCCTCAACAATGTGGGAAACAGGCGAGATTCCATAGCCGATGCAGTCCTGCTAGACAGAATTTCCATATGACTACTTAAAGGAACCACCGTAACACCTTCGGGAAAGAGGGTCCCCATTGCCGTTAATACTGGAATCGCCCCGGAGCAACCGCCGCCGGGGATAGGCAATGGCTCATGCGACTGAAGATTTTCGTTGTAGGTCGACAGTTTGATAAGCAGTAATGCTTTGTGGTTGTCTGCGAGACCAATTAGCAGATGATGCATGAGGGAGCAGCAGAACGCTGTTGGGTGTCGAAATAAGGTGGAGTCTAAGTGGAAATGTTTGAGTGTTATCAAGGGAACCAGGGAAGCCTGACCGAGTAGCACGCCGGGTAACCGGCAAACGGTGAGCACACAGATAGCTGGTAACAGTAAATCTTCACCGATGAGACGGTCAGGTGGCGGAGCCTCCGTAGTAGTTTGAGACGGTAATTCCGTTCACATGGCGAAGGGAGGCAGGATAATTTGTTTTGAACAATCCAAACGTTTACTAATTTGAAGGGTTTCAAATGAACGCGAAAGAAGTTCAGAGAAGACTTTGGGAACAATCGAGAGAACACAGGACTAATCGGGAAGCGGGCTTGCCTCTATTTCCGACGAATTCGTATGACAAACGAATCCGAAACCTGATGGACCTTATGCACAATCCTGACTGGCTACAGGCAGCGATGGAAAGGACTCTTGAACGTTCCAAGGGTAAATCACCGGGCGTGGACTGTGTTACCGTGCAGAAATTCACGAGACGCGGACTCAAACAAAAGTTTGAGCAATTACGCCTTGAATTGAAGAATGGAACATATCGGCCAAAACCGCTGAAACGGGTAATGATACCGAAAGCAAACGGCAAAATGCGCCCGCTTGGCATTCCCTGTTTACGCGACAAAATCGTACAGGAAGCCATACGCATGGCTCTTGAACCGATTTTTGAGGTCGAATTCCACGACAATTCATATGGGTTTAGACCCAATCGAAGGGCACATCATGCCGTCTTCCGATGTCAACACATGATGAAACATGGTTTTACATGGGTGATTGAAGGAGATGTCAAGGCCTGTTTTGACGAAATTTCCCATAAAGCCATACTGGAAGCAGTGCGTGAAAAGGTTATGGACAATAAGTTTCTGAATCTCATTAATCTGTTTCTAAAAGCAGGATATATGGAAGAAGGAATCTTTCATCCAACCGACAAAGGAGTTCCACAAGGTGGAGTTGTCTCCCCTCTGTTGGCAAACGCGGTTTTGAATAAACTTGACTGGTTTCTTCAAAGCAAAGCGCTGACAGGCAGGGAACAATACAAAGCTGCAGCGGAGCGAAGACCAAATCTTCGTTTTACTCGATACGCAGATGACTGGGTCGTCTTCCTGACAAGAACCAATAAGCAATATGCCGAGGCCTTGAAGGAAGAAATACGAGAATTTCTGGAAACCACATGTGGTCTTCAGTTATCACTCGAAAAGACCAAAGTTACACACGTTAGAGACGGCTTTGACTTCCTTGGATTTCACCTGCAAACAGGTCCTGGTCAAAAGGGAAAACTTGTGCCAAAAATAACGGTTGGGCAGAAAGCCAAAACAAACATACGGCGACGACTGGAAGAGGCAATCCGGCTGCGACCGGCTCAAGAGAGCATTGCAGCCCGACTTGGCAGAGCGAACTCTGTTATTCATGGCTGGTCCAATTACTTCAAAATTGCGGATGATTTCTGTGATGTTGCAGGCACACTGGACCACATAGCCCACTGGACAATGGTCAAAGCAATCTGTCGAAAATTTGACATTCCAACCGGAACGTGTATGAAAAGATTCTATTACAAGGGAAGAATCGGTGTTAGTCCGGAAAGGCGAATAGCCTGGTTCTCTGACACCAGGATGGTCAAAGACTATCGTGCTCCCTTTGTATATGAACCCGGAATTGGCGAGTATGAAACAGATGATGATATGGAAGCGGACTTTCACGTTCGAGAGAAATATCGTCCTGGAAGTATGGACTGGAAGATTTTGATTCTAAGACGTGACCGATACTACTGTCAGCAATGCGGTAGGAAAGTTACGGCTGAAACATCTCATCTTGACCATATAAAACCTGTAAGTGAACATCCCAGTTTTCGAGAGGCTACAAGTCGTGAGAATGTTCAGACTTTGTGTTTGAACTGCCACAAGGCTAAAACCTATGGAAAAATCAACAAAGTTTTAGAATTATCTGGAAAGCCGGATGCTTCGAAAGTTGCACGTCCGGTTTGGGGTTGGGGCTGGGGCGTAATCCCCCAGCCTACACCACGTCCGCGTCGAACCTCGCAGTAATAACGCGATTGCGGCGGGGGTTACCTCTTTTACGCGCCGCGAAGATCTGCAATGTGAACGGTCGAATTCCGAACGTGGAAAGAAGGATCGGGAGCGTGTGGCCAAGAAGAACGATACCCCCAAAAAAATGCGGGCGAAAGATCGACCGCTCGAAAACGACTTCATGTCGGACGAAGCATTCGCGGACATCCTCAATAAATGGTTCGGCAATATCAGCCGTGTTCTGAAGCCCGGCGGTTCAGCATATATTTGGGGTGGTTACGCGAATCTTGCGAATTACCCCCCGGCATTGGCAAATAATGGTCTTTACTTTTCACAATGTCTGGTTTGGGACAAACAACATCCCGTTCTTACCCGTAAGGATTTTATGGGAGCTTATGAAATTGCTTTCTACGCGTGGAAAGAAGGCGCAGGTCACAAATTCTTCGGTCCGAATAACGTTCCTGATTTGTGGTCGGTGAAGAAGGTTAATCCGCAGAACATGGTTCACCTCACCGAGAAGCCCGTCGAACTCGCTGTTCGTGCCATTCAATATTCGTCCAAACCTGGTGAAAACGTTCTTGAACTTTTTGGCGGTTCAGGTTCTACTTTAATGGCTTGTGAACAGACCGACCGCAAATGTTATGCAATGGAGATCGACCAACTCTATTGTGATGTTATTGTCAAACGCTGGGCGGAGTTCACCGGACGCGATCCTGTTTGTATTTCCAAAGACGGAACAGAGAAAAAATGGTCGGAACTCACTGGTGAAACAACGCCGGAAGAGTAATATTAACACACTCCCTTTATTTCTTTCTTTGCGTCCTGGCGGCTTGGCGTGAACAAATTTCGCTGTGTTATAAATTCTGACAAACTTTCCGAATTCTTCGATGATTCTTCCCAATGGCTATTGAACTTATTTTGTTTCACGGTAAAGTCTGTCATGCGTTCGAAATGCCTTAAAAACAAGTATTTTTACGAAAGAGAGAAACAAAATGAAACATGAAAAACATGAGTACAAGGCGGGTGAAAAATTCACGTTTTACGGACTGCCGACATTTCCCGTTAATGAGCCGATCCCACTGGAGACCATGCCCGCAACCCGGCAGTGGTGTCAGGGCTGCTTTTTCTGGGACGCCAGGCACGAATTCTGCCGGGACGACGGAACCATGTTCCCTTGTAGTGGCCATCAGCGGTCCGATCTGAAATTTGTTTACTTTGTGGAAGAATGGAAAGGAGAATCCGACAAATGAAAAAACTTCTGCATATCGCAACGACGGACAATGGTACCGAACTCAATATCGGTCGGGATGGCGATGATATCGGGATTATGATTGTGATCCCTTCCGAAACGAAACCATTTGTTCTTCCGAAAGAACTTGAGGAACTCTTCGGCAAGGAGGCCGTTGAAAAAGCCAAACAGGCATTGGACTATCTTCGATTCAAATATGGCAAGGATGACGGAAAAGAATTGTTTGAGTCAATCGCGCCCGATATGATGAAAGTGATCAACGAGATTTTGCCAAAGGATATCGATCAATGAATCATCTTGTAACGATTACGAAAGACAATGATAACCGGGAATTGTGTGTTGGTTTCGACGATGGCAAGGTGGGTGTATACATTTGGACGAATGATCATTTGTCGCCCTATGTTTATATGACAATGGACCGCCTTCATGAATGGACCCCCACGTTCGGTCCGAAGGCGATGAAAGAGGCCATTGAAGTATTCCATTCGTTGAAATTTCTTTTGTCTCAAGACGGGTTGACATATATCACAAAACTTCGCGACCTTTCTTCGCGGCTGCATGATTATTTGCAACTGTTTCAATTCGACAAGACAAAGAAAGATAGGAATGACGCCATTGTACTGGCGGTCCGGGAACTGAACGCCCTTTACAATGACGGGTATTCTCAAACGAAAAAGAAGGATGAGGAAAAATGACAGATCGATTTTTTACGCAGAGGTCTTGTGACCGTTGCCACAAGCCGCTTAAAGGCGGGCGGATCATGTCGCGGTTCAACGAGGACTGCCTTTGTATGGAATGCGACCGCAAGGAGCAACAGCTTCCCGACTATCAGCAAGCCGCTGATGCGGAACGGGAAGCGGTCAAACGCGGGGACTTAAATTTTCCCGGGATCGGCATGAGTGGCAAGTAATATGAATACCAAAGTTGAGTATCTTTATCGCGACGCCTCGAACTGGAAGCAATTCGGCGAATGTGTTGTTTCCGGTTCGCTCACACTGAACGAAATCAAACAGTTTCTCCATGACGGTGAGTTCTTTATTCCCGGTGAATTGGGATTGAAGAATCTGTTCCCGGTTCCATTCGGGAATGACGATCATCCCTGGCATGAAATCTGTTCTGTCGAACCAACGAACGAACCGTCAACCGTTTCTTTCGATTCCAAAGAACTGATTCGCCGTTTTCAGAAAGCCGCCGAAAACGAATGGCATGAATACAAATGGACTGAATGCGGATATGGCGGCACCGTTACCATCAATCTTACTCACGAAAGAAGAACAATGAAAAGTACAGAAAATTTTATGAACCTCTGTCGCGACGTTGAGATGACCGTTGGTTTCATTAAGGTACTCTATGACCGACTGAAACAGAAAGACGATCCAAGGTCGAAAATGATTCTCGACGAACTACATTTGCGCATTTTTGAGGCAACAACGGAATTGGTGAATATTCCGGAACAATTCCTTCCACAACCCGACGTGAAAAAACTCTTGGTCTGTTTCCTTGGGGGATTGGAGGACGCCAAGAGACTATGCAACGGATCGGATTCTGATTCGGTATATTTTCGGCAGCTGCTATTAATGAAAAAACGTCTGGGCAAAATCGCCAGGCATTTTGAGAATCAATGTGAACAGTGACTGTATTCGCAGTCTCAACGGATCGGG